>NZ_JAOCDJ010000039.1:0-23164 GCF_029840885.1 Empedobacter sp. GD03861 | reverse complement strand
TCATAAAAATCTCCCAAGCTTAATAAGTTTGGGAGGTTTTGGCTTTATTTAATTTTAGTTTTTATTATGTCAAATTTTTCTTCTAAAAGTAGTTTGTATAATTCTTTAACTTCATTCCAATCTTTTGCTTTATACTTGGTCGATATTTCATTAAATGTTATAATTAAATCTAAAGATTTTGAAGTCTCAATAACATTTTCAAAATCATCATCAGAAATTATTGAAACCCAAAAAATACCATGTTCATCATCGGATTCATTAATTTCTATTATAGCTTTTTCAATATCAGAAAATGTAATATTATCTTTATTATAGCCTTCTAATAATTGGATGTAGTTTTCGATCATACAAATTAGTTTTTACTTATCAAACCCATTCGGATATTCGCCTTTTACAAGCTCTATTTTCGCTTCTACAGCTTTTTGTAAATCTTCTTGATATTTGATTAATCTTTCTTGCAAAGTTGGATTAGTCGCACCTAAAATACGCGCAGCCAAAATTCCTGCATTCTTCGCCGCATTCACTGCAACCGTTGCAACCGGAATTCCATTTGGCATTTGCAAAATAGATAAAATAGAATCCCAACCATCAATCGAATTAGACGATTTAATTGGAACACCAACCACAGGAAGCGGCGTAATAGACGCAACCATTCCTGGTAAATGCGCAGCACCACCAGCTCCAGCGATAATAACATTTATTCCACGTTCATGTGCTGTTTTTGCATAATCAAACATACGTTGTGGCGTACGATGTGCCGAAACAATTGTTAATTCGAAAGGGATATTTAGTTCTGTTAATAGATCGGCTGCTTGTTTCATGATAGGCAAATCGCTATCACTTCCCATTATAATTCCTACCATAGTTGTTACTTTTTTGCTACGACTTTTACCGTTGCATTGACTTGTTTTATGTTTTGTTTTAATTGTTCTAAATCATCGTTCACCAATGTAACGTGCCCCATTTTTCGACCTGGTTTTGTGATAGTTTTTGCGTACCAATGCAAAAATGTTCCTGGAATCGTCAATAATTCTTCAATATTTTCGATTTCTGCTTGTCCAGTTTGTCCTTCAGCACCAATCAAATTGACCATTGCAGAAGTTGTAAACAATTTTGTAGAACCAAGTGGTAATTGCATTAACGTTCTTAACATTTGATCGAATTGTGATGAATAAGCCGCTTCAATTGTTGAATGTCCAGAATTGTGAACACGAGAAGCAGTTTCGTTTACCCAAATCGATTGATCTTTGTTTAAGAATAATTCAACTGCGAAAACTCCTGGAGATTTCAATGCTTTTACAACATCTCGCGCAATTTGTTCCGCTTTATCAGTGATTTCTTTCGGAAGTGTAGAAGGCATCAATAAATAATCTAACAAATTATATTCTTCGTTGATGACAAATTCTACTGTTGGATAAGTGACAATATTTCCTAAATGATCGGCAACCGTAACAACCGCAATTTCACGATCTAAATCGGCTGGCGTTTCGAAAATTGAAGGAGCTTGAAGCATTTTATCCAAATCAGCTTCAGATTTTAGGAACTGAACACCTTTTCCATCGTAACCATCTTTTCGAGATTTTTGAAAAATTGGATAACTGATGTCTTGTTTCGATTCTAAATCTTCCCAATTATCTAATCCAAGATAAGGCGCAGTTGGAATATTATTATTGACATAAAATTCTTTCTGAATTCCTTTGTCTTGAATAATCGCTAAAGCTTCAGGATCTGGAACAACGTGTTTTCCAATTGATTTTAGATAACGTAATGCTTCAACATTTACGTGTTCGATCTCAATTCCGATGGCATCTAAATCTTTTCCAAATGCAACAACCGTGTCATAATCTTTGAAATCGCCTTGTACAAAATGATGTGCATGTGGCGCGCAAGGTGCATCAGCAGCTGGATCTAAAATACTAATCTCGCAAGGATATTGCAATGCATTTTGCAAAAACATATACCCCAATTGTCCTCCTCCTAAAATTCCGATTTTTATCATATTGCGAAGTTAATGAATAATATAATTTCTATTTTTACGAGAATTAAAAAAGTATTGACGAGATGTTAACAAAATGGAGTAGAATTTTATTTTTTGTATTTGCTGGAATTTATTTGACGAGTAAGAGTTTTTATCAATATTTTGTATTCGATATGCTGGTACAATATTCTATGTATGCGCTGATTATTGCTTTTTTCTTGTGTTTGATTTACAATTATTCGATTCGAAAAGAAGAAAAGAAAAATATTTTATGGTTGATTCCTTTGGTTGCGATTCCGATTATTACGTACAAAAACATAGGAAATTTCTATTTTGGAGAAAATGCAAAAGGAGAAAAATCGAATTTTAAAATTACGTCGATCAATATTTTTTCTCAAAATGAAGAATTTCAACATCTAAAAGATTATTTAGCTAAAGATAAAAGTGATGTAATTGTTTTACAAGAATTAACGCCTGCTTGGCAAAAACATGTAGAGTTTATCCGAAAAGAATATCCATATTATAAAGAAGAGGTGAGAAGTAACAATTTTGGAATTGCGATTTATTCTAAAATTCCATTCTCTAAAGTATCTACAAAAAATTATATTGATGAAATGCATCCGTCTATTTTAGCGGAAATTATTGTAGACGCTAAGCTGGTAAGCATTTTAGCAACACATCCTGTTCCGCCTTTACCAAATCAGGCTCGTTTTGAAAGACGAAATAAACAATACGAATTGATGAAGCAAGAAATTGATGCTTTACCGAATGAAAATATCATTTTAGTTGGCGATTTGAATTCAACAGTTTATTCTCCGAACTTCAAATTGGTGCAATCGGATAAAATGAAAGATGCTCGTTCTGGTTTTGGATTGAATAATTCTTGGAATGCTTTTATTCCAATTTTCCGCACAAATATTGACCAATGTTGGGTTTCGAAGAAAATAAAAGTGACCAATTTTTATCGTGGAGATGATATAAAATCAGATCATTTTCCGATTGTTGCAGAACTGAAAATAGATTAAGAATTTGGGTTAATTTTTAAATTTCAAAAAAAAGATTACCTTTGAAATTCAATCGAAAGGGGTGCTTCTTTACAAGAGGCTGAGATTACACCCAAAGAACCTGGGCAGGTAATGCTGCTAAGGGAACTGGTACTTCACCAAATTACATTCGCGCGTAAATTATAAAAGTGTAAGATGGCTCCTTTCATAATATTTTTTAAAATTAATTATGAAAAGGTCGATTTTTTTATTGTCATTATTTGGTGCATCTATTCTTTATGCACAAGAAAAAGATTCTATTCAAAAAGAAGAAATTCAATTAGGAGAAGTTTCAATTGTCGAAAAACTTCCAATTACAGTTGAAAAGGTAACTGATAAAATGTTACAAAAGAAGAATTTGGGGCAAGATGTTCCAACTTTGTTAAATTCTGCTACGTCTGTTTCTATAACTTCCGATACAGGAACGGGAATTGGTTATTCATCGATTAAAATTCGTGGACTTAATGAGCAATCAATCAATGTTACATTAAATGGAATTCCGCTTAATAATCCTGAGTCTCAAGGTGTTTTCTGGGTGAATATGCCAGATTTGGCTTCGTCTACAAGTTCTATGATGATTCAGAGAGGAGTTGGAACTTCATCAAATGGAATGGCTTCTTTTGGAGCAAGTGTTAACATCGAATCTCAAAATCCGTCTACTATTCCTTTTGCAGAAGCAAATATTTCTTTCGGAAATTATAAAACGCAAAAGTATACAATTCAGGCTAGTACTGGAAAAATACTAAACAATAAATTGAGTATTGATGGACGTTTTTCTAAGATAAATTCGGATGGCTATGTAGACAGATCTTGGTCAGATTTAATCTCTTATGATTTTACAGCTCTATATGAATTAAATGAAAAAACAAAGTTTAGATTTCAGAATATGTTTGGAAAAGAGCAAACATATCAAGCATGGAGTGGTGTAGATGCTGAAACTTTAAAAAATGATAGAACATATAATTTTGAAGGAGAGATTTTAGACGAAAATGGAAAGGTTGAAGGTTTTTATAAAAATCACACCGATAATTATCGTCAAAATCATTATTTTCTTTCGTGGTTACAAGATTTTGGGAATAATTGGAAATCAAATTTAACATTTCATTATACAAAAGGTAAAGGATATTACGAGAGCTATAAAAATAATCGCAATTTGAAACGTTATAAATTGGATTAT
Organism: Empedobacter sp. GD03861; assembly: GCF_029840885.1. Taxonomy (NCBI): domain Bacteria; kingdom Pseudomonadati; phylum Bacteroidota; class Flavobacteriia; order Flavobacteriales; family Weeksellaceae; genus Empedobacter; species Empedobacter sp. GD03861. The sequence continues at coordinate 18,966 of NZ_JAOCDJ010000039.1, read as the reverse complement.
TTATCGTCAGAAAAAAGAAATTTAATCAATCGAGAATATCTTGATAATGATTTTTATGGTTTTAATCTTGAAGTTGAAAATCAAAAATTAAACGATTTCAAAGTATTTTTCGGATTATCTGCAAACGAATATGATGGCGATCATTATGGAAATGTCTTATGGGTAAAAGGCACAGATTTTAAAGATAAGGATTTCAAATATTACAACAATCGTTCTGTGAAAAAGCAATTGGCTGCTTATGCGAAAGTATTGTATCAATTGAATAAATTTGAATTGTTTGGTGATTTGCAATATCGTTATGTTGATTATGATGCGAAATATTTGCCAAATGGAGAAAATGATTTGGAAGATTTTAGACCTTTTTCGGATACATTCAATTTTGTGAATCCAAAAGCTGGAATAAATTTTAAAATCAATTCTTCAAATGTATTGTATGCTTCTTATGGTATTTCACATCGTGAGCCTTTGAGAAATGATTATGTAGATTCTAAATCTAAACCAAAAGAAGAATTTCTACAAGATTATGAATTTGGTTATAGAAAAGTAGGAAAACTTTCTTTGAATGCAAATTTGTATTATATGGACTACCAGAATCAGTTGGTTGCAACAGGAGAGTTAAATGAAGTAGGTGCAAGAAAGCGTGTTAACTCTGGAAATAGCTATAGAAGAGGAATAGAGTTGGATGCGAATTATAAAGTTATTCCGAATCACTTGAATATTTTTGGAAATTTAACTTTAAGTCAAAATAGAAATATAAATTACGAAGAGGAGGTTTGGGATGAAAAAGGAATTTCTTCTATAAAAAATTATGGAAAAACAAAAATTTCGCTTTCACCAGATGTGATTTCTGCTTTCGGTTTTGAAGCTGTTCCTTTCAAAAATGTATTGATTAATTTGACGAATAAATATGTTGGTGAACAATATTTATCAAATACAGAACCAGCAGATGGAAAATTAGATAGTTATTTAGTTTCGGATCTTTTGATTCGATATTCGCCAAAAGTAAAAGGAATTAAAAACCTTGAATTTTCGTTCTTGATTAATAATTTATTTGATGTAGAATACGAATCAAACGGTTATTATTATGGAGGAGGATATTATTTTCCACAAGCCGGAATTAATGTTTTGGGCGGAGTTGGAATTCGTTTATAAAAAGCTAAAAGCTCGAGAATTTCTCGAGCTTTTTTTATTCTTCAATATATTCAAGAGGAATATGCCAAATTTCGGTTTTATTTTTTTCTCGAAAGAAATCTAAATGTCCAATTTCATCTAATCCATATTCTTTTGGAATGATATTCAAACGTTTTTTCTTCGCATTTTTCAAAACTAATTTCCCAAATAAATCTACAGATTTTGGCGTTGCCATAAAATCATCATCCAAACTAATGATTAAAACAGGTTTTGTAATCTCTTCATACAAATTTTGCGTTTCATCAGCGTAACCTAGAATTGAAGTTTCATTCAGAATTAATTTTCGCCAATCTTTTGCGATCCCGATTGGAATTGGTTCGCCCATTCCAACTTTTTGAGAAGGAAAAAACCCGTAAAAAGCAGATAAAATAGGAATCGCAATGCGAAAAAAGAAATTCACTTTTGGTTTATCCTTTTGATGAAAATTTTTGATATAGCCATATTGAGAACCAATCGTTACAATTTTATCATAAACTTTGTAAGCGCGTGTCAAACCAATCATAATTCCACCGATACTATGACCAATTAAAAATTTTTCGTGATTGGGATAAAATTCTTCGATATATTGTGTCAAACCTAAAAAATCTTTATCGGCCCAATCTGTAAAATGCGCTTTAAAATCTTTTAACTTTTTGGGTTTAGAATCGCCGATTCCGCGATAATCATACGTAAAAACCAAATATCCCTTATTAGCTAAATACGTTGCATATTTGGCATAAAAAGTTTGTTTAACACCAATTGCAGACGAAATGACAATGATTTTTTTGGTTGCGTTGTTTTCGCCAAAAGAGGTTACGGCAATTGGATATTTGTCGGAAGCTTCTAGTATGAATTTTTTCATTCTTTTTATTTGATAAGGTAAAAAATATACCTTTACAAGGTAAATCAATCTTATGAAAAAAAATATTTTAATTCTATTAATCTTATTCTCTTCAAAAATGTTTTCTCAACAATTAAAACCTGATAATGTGATTGGTTTTTGGAAATTACAAGAATCGGGCTTTTATGAAAATGGCAAAAAAGTGTCTAAAGAATTTGATGATTGCCGGTTAATGAGAAATTATACAATTTGGGATAATGGATATGCTATTTATAACTATGTAGAAGGAAGTAATGGCAATTGTTTTCCTAGTGAGCCTCGATTAACATTGTGGCGAATTGTTGATAATAGAATTCAATTTTACATTGATGATTATATTTTTGAGGATAGAATTGTGAAAATTAATCAAGATAAAACGATAACTTTTGAAACATATATTGATAAAAAAATTGTAGATTCTGATAAGAAATTTGAGAAAATAGCAAATACAATCAGTTATGATATTTTACGTAAACAATAAATAAAGAAAATAAGTTTTCAGGTTTATTTTTTATATTCACTTTACGTCATTCAAAATCTTTATTTTTACCACATAATTATTGAACCGAATGAAAAATATATTCAGCCTATTTTTAGCATCAATTTTATTGCTTTCAGTTTTTTCGTGCAAAGAAGACGATTCGTTGGCAATATCGCAAGATCAATTGTTGCGATCTGGAAAATGGCAATTGAAAGAAATTAGAAAAACGAAAGGGAATATAACGGAAACAGACAAGTTGTTGTCTTGTGAGCGACAGTCTACATTAGATTTTTCGGATGTTACGAATTATAATTCTAACATGTATAAAACCGAAAAAGGAAATTGTGTACAAGAACAAACGACAGGAACGTATGTGTATAATACGTCTAAAACAAAACGTTTGTTAACGATGTCTCTGAATGATACAACGTACAATTATTATGTGAAGCAGTTAGATCCAAAATATTTGATTTTGCAAGATACGTTGAGTAAAGTAGATACGATAAAGCTTCGTTTGCAAGTTTTTGAAATTGTAAAATAATAATGAAAATACCTTCCATTTTGGAAGGTATTTTTTATTCGAACATTTTTCGTGTAATAAAATCTTTGTCTAAACTCCAAGCGCGTGCAGGAGAATATTCACGTCCATAATAAATGATTTGAATATGTAATTTGTTCCACAACTCTTTTGGAAAGATTTTCTTCGCATCTTTTTCTGTTTCCTCAACATTTTTACCTTTTGTCAATTTCCATAATTTCATCAAACGATGAATATGTGTGTCGACAGGAAAAGCAGGATGACCAAACCATTGAGACATCACAACCGAAGCGGTTTTGTGTCCAACACCAGGTAATTCTTCTAATTCTTCAAAACCTTCTGGAACTTCGCCATCGTATTTTTCGATTAAAATTTCAGATAATCGTTTGATATTTTTGGCTTTTGTGTTTGATAAACCAATTTCGCGGATATAATATTTTATTTCATCTACTTCTAATAACGACATTGCTTTTGCGTTAGCAGCTTTCGCAAATAATTCGGGTGTTACTTGATTCACTTTTTTATCTGTTGTTTGGGCAGATAATAAAACGGCGATCAATAATGTAAAAGCATCTTGATGGTCTAATGGAATTGGTGGAACTGGATATAATTTTTCCAATTCATCAATCACAAATTGGATACGCTCTTTCTTTAACATCATAAGTTCTGAAACTTTTTGTGTAAAAATAATGAAACATCTTTAATTATGCTTTAAATAATCAGCCACAAGCTTTCTTACAAAAAAATAAAAGTAAATATTTAGCGACTTATTTTGGCGTTGTATAACATTACATTTGTAGTATAAATAAAAGATTAATTAGTTAAATCAGTTACGATTCAAGATTTAATCATTATTTTTACGAGAAGTTCTAAAGACAAATCAAGATGTTAAAAATAGGAGATAAAGTTCCAGATTTTAAAGGAATTGATCAAGATGGAAACGAAGTTTCGTACCAAGATTTTGCAGGAAAAAAATTAGTCGTTTTCTTTTATCCAAAAGCAAGTACACCAGGTTGTACAGCCGAAGCATGTGATTTACGCGATAACGAAAATGCGTTGAAGGCGCAAGGTTATCATTTGGTTGGAGTAAGTGCAGATTCTGTGAAAAGACAAAAGAATTTTGCTGAGAAAAACAATTTACGTTTTCCTTTGCTTGCAGATGAAAATCATGAAATTCTGAATGCTTTCGGTGTTTGGGGACCAAAGAAATTTATGGGACGCGAATTTGATGGAATTCATCGTACAACGTTCATTATTGATGAAAAAGGAATGATTACGGATGTAATTGAAAAAGTGAAAACAAAAGAACACGCAAAACAAATTTTAGAAAAATAAAAAATAATATAATGAGCGATTTAGACAATAAAAAGAAAGCGTTACAGCTAATCTTAGATAAGATGGACAAAGCTTACGGAAAAGGAACTGTAATGCGTATGGGAGATTCGGCTGTTGATGATAAAATAGAAGTAATTCCTTCTGGATCTTTGGGATTAGATTTAGCGTTAGGAGTAGGAGGTTATCCTCGCGGACGTGTTATCGAAATCTATGGGCCAGAATCTTCTGGTAAAACAACATTGACATTACACGCTATTGCTGAAGCGCAAAAAGCTGGTGGTATCGCTGCTTTTATTGATGCTGAGCATGCTTTTGACCGTTATTATGCAGCGAAATTGGGTGTTGATGTAGAAAACTTAATTATTTCTCAACCAGATAATGGTGAGCAAGCATTAGAAATTGCAGATAACTTAATTCGTTCGGGAGCGATAGATATTATCGTAATTGACTCTGTTGCGGCACTTACTCCAAAAGCGGAGATTGAAGGTGAAATGGGAGATTCTCGTATGGGATTACAAGCGCGTTTGATGTCTCAAGCTTTACGTAAATTGACAGGAACAATTAATAAAACGAAATGTACAGCGATTTTCATTAACCAATTACGTGAAAAAATTGGTGTTATGTTTGGTAATCCAGAAACAACAACTGGTGGTAATGCCTTAAAATTCTATGCATCTGTACGTTTGGATATTCGTCGTTCTACTCAAATCAAAAATGGAGATGAGGTAATCGGAAATCATTCGAAAGTAAAAGTGGTTAAAAATAAAGTTGCTCCTCCATTCCGTCAAGCAGAATTTGATATTATGTATGGTGAAGGAATTTCTAAAGTTGGAGAAATTTTGGATATGGGTGTTGAGAAAGGAATTGTAAACAAATCTGGTTCTTGGTATTCATACAACGATAGCAAATTAGGACAAGGTCGCGATGCTGTAAAAGAAGTATTGAAAGATAATCCTGAATTGGCAGAAGAAATTGAAGCTAAAATTGTCGCATTAATCAAAGGTGAGCCAGTAGATGGAAAACCATCAGTTGATAATCCAGCTGACGAAGCAGAATTATTTGCTGAAGATTAATTCGAAAGAATTTTTATATAATGATAAAAACCTCTCAATTTTGAGAGGTTTTTTTGTTATTTTGTATAATTAATAAAAAAGCCGTCCTCATCTCCAAATGAAATTCTTAAACTATTTTTTGTTAATATTTCGATATTTTCTATTTCAGTATCATTAGTGTTATTTTCTGTTAAGGTAATTTGTTTGTTTTTTAAACTCCATTTTCCTTCAGACGGGCTATGATAACAAGGGTCATTTCCTCCACCTTCATAAAAATCATTATAATAAGTAAAATTTTTATTAAAAGTTATACTTGTTTTAGAATCACATTCATTGTATTCTTCAATTATTTCTTTTCCATTCAAATAATATCCAGAGTTTTTAATCTGCCATTTACCAATTAATAATTCTTCATGCGATTCTACATTAGAATCATCATCGTTATTACAAGATGCGAAAAATGTAGTCGCTGAAAGTGTAGCAAATAATAATAGTTTTTTCATAAGTTATTTTTTGATTGGTAATAAAGCTATGAAAAATGATATTAATTAAACGTTTTTAAGTATTTATAATAAAAAACCATTTCTGTAGAAGTGGTTTGTCATGTTGAATTTATTTCAACATCGCATATTGTTTATGATGAGAATGAAACGAATTCAGAATATTCATATTTATTAGTTAAATAGTAAAGCTTTTAAGTAGGGAGGTATTAATAAAAAAAAAGACAATCAGATTGATTGTCTTTTTTGCTCCTCCTCTTGGGCTCGAACCAAGGACCCTCTGATTAACAGTCAGATGCTCTAACCAACTGAGCTAAGGAGGAGTATCGTTATCGATATTGTGTTGCAAATATAGAGCAAATTTTATTACTTCCAAATCTTAAAAGTATTTTTTTTCGTTCTACAAGTCGCATCAATAGGCAACTCTTTGAAAATGAATTAGAAATAATTTAAAAAAATTATTCATAATGACGAAAAATTCCTTGTTGTGTTGCCGTCCACAACGGCGCTTCTTTGTTTGCTTCTTTTAGTGCGTTTGCTGCCCACGTATTACACGTAAAAAATAAGCTATAACTTCTTTTTGCTTCGTAAAACGAATCACTATCTCCATAAACAGCATCTGTTTTTATTAATTCGACTTTGTTATTTTGATCCAAATTAAATGATTGCTTGATGTAAACAATTAATTTTTGATACTCTTCTACACTCAAATCAACTCTTTTACAATCTTCACTCTCAGTCATATTATCATAAAAAGTAGTATGCATCGCCGAATCTCCTAACCAAAATGCAGCGTTGAAAGCTGTAGAAAATTTAAGATCTTTCCATTCTGGTGTATCCAAATAAAAGCCTTTATCTCCCCAACCAAAGGCAATATATTTGTATTCTTTTTTCGATTTTGTATCCGAAAAAAGCACAAAAGTAGACCAATCAATCGCTTCAGATTTTACAGGAACTACAATGTCTGTGTGTACACCATTTGTCAAAATATACGCAGTAATTTGATCGTTAAGTTTTTGTTTTTCTTTGTTCACTGGAATCATTGGTAACAAAACTACCGCAAGCAGATACACCACAATTAGTAAAACTAAAAGGCCTAAAGTTTTGAGTAGAATTCGGAAGACTTTTTTCATAGTATTAAGTTGAATAACGAATATAAAAAGATCTGTTCAAATAGTTGAACGGATTTTTTTATATAATTTAGGTATATTTATCTTCAAACCGATTACATATGAAATATTTATTGTTAATTTTTTTTCCAATATTTAGTTTTGGTCAAGAAAAATTCAAGGTTGAATATGAAGTTCGTAAGTTCATGAATTTCGGAAAAACAGAACAAGATTTAGAAACTGAAAAACGTTATTCTCGACCATTATATATAGAATTAACTGGTGATAATAATCGTTGTTCTCAAAAACAAATTGTAAAACTTGATAATTCTCAAGGAGCTACAAGCAATTTAAATTACATTGGCGGCTACAAAGACTTAGAAAGTTATTATGATTTTGATAAAAATTATTTAAAGGTTTCAAGAGAAATGGATAATAAATTGTACTTGATAAAAGTAGATTTCACTAAAATAAATTGGAATTTGACTCGAGAAACTAAGGTTATAAAAGGATTTAATGTTAAGAAAGCAATATACGAAGAAGGTGATTTATTACTCGAAGCTTGGTATGCTACAGAAATAAAATCGAAATGTGGACCTAATAATTATAATAATCTTCCTGGATTAATATTGGAGATGAGAAAATCATTTAAAACCGTTCCTGATCAATATATGACATATAAATTAGAATCTATTCAATTGGATAATTCATTAAAATTTACTGAACCTAATAAAGGAAAATTAATCAATCAAGAAGAGTTTAAAAAACTTGAAAGTGAATATAAAAAAAGAGTACAAATGATGGTCGACGCAGAAAACTCTAGCGGAGGAGTTGAAAAAGATTAATTAAAAACAAAAACCTCGCAATTGCGAGGTTTTTCTTAATTTGATTCGTTGTAAAGTGTATTATGATCTTTGTCCAAGAAATTAAATTGTAAGTATTTGTACGCATCTCTTGGTACAATCTTAATCCACTTTTTATGCTTAAAAAACCATTTCATCTGAATGCTTGGCAATCCATGTTGTAAATAAGCAGCTACGAAAGGATGCACGTGTAACGACATTTTTCGTAAATCCTTATCTTTTCTGTCAAGGATATTCAAGAGCACTTGTTCAATTTTATCAATTGTAACGATAGGTGCTTCAACTTCATTCGATTCTTGGTTAGGATTTTCTTCAGTTGTAACAAAATTCACCTCTGGGCGAACGCGTTGTCTTGTAATCTGAATTAATCCAAATTTACTTGGTGGCAAAATCTTATGTTTTGCTTTATCTTTCGCCATTTCAGCTCTCAGATGTTCAAACAATTCTTTTTTATGTTCTACATCCGTCATGTCAATAAAATCGACCACAACAATTCCTCCCATATCACGTAATCGCAACTGACGTGCAATTTCAGAAGCAGCAATTTTGTTTACGGCAAAAGCTGAATCTTCCTGATTTTTAGAATTTCGAGAAATATTTCCCGAATTTACATCAATTACGTGTAACGCTTCTGTGTGTTCAATCACAAGATATGCACCTTTAGATTGTGGAATAGTTACCGTTTTACCAAAAGCTTGTTTAATTTGTCTTTCGACATTAAACTTCTCAAAAATTGGAACAAATGGATCGTCGTATTCTTTTACCAAATTAATTTTATCTGGTGCAATAACTTCCAAATATTCGCGCATTTCGTCAGCTAATTCGTCATCATCAACAGAAATTTTAATAAAATCATCATTAAAATTATCTCTCAAAATAGAAGAAGCTCTGTCCATTTCGCTAAGAATTTTAGCTGGCGCTTTCTTTTTTTGAAGATTTTTGAAGATTTGAGTCCATTTGTTTAACAAATAAGCCAAATCTGCTTGTAATTCTTCTGCATTCTTCTCTTCAGCAACTGTTCTGATAATAACTCCGAAGCCTTCTGGTGTTAAACCTTCTAAAATTTTGATTAAACGATCGCGTTCTGGTTTTTGTTTGATTTTTTGTGAAATCGAAACACGTTCCGAAAATGGAACTAAAACTAAATATCGACCAGCAATTGAAATTTCAGAAGTAATTCTTGGTCCCTTCGTATGGATTGGTTCTTTTGTAATTTGAACCAAAACGGAATCACCTGGGGCAAAGATTTCTGTAATTTGTCCATCTTTGTCAATCGGTTCTTCCATACGGAAGTTCTTCAATTTTTCGGTTTTGTACGTGCCATTTGCTACAATTTTGTTGTACGCATTTGACGAACGTATTTGTGGACCTAAGTCATGATAATGTAAAAATGCATCTTTCGAATAACCAATGTCAACAAAGGTTGCATTTAAACTAGGAGCTAATTTTTTGATTTTACCCAAGTAAATGTCGCCAACTGCAAAGCCATCATTTGCAGTATCTTGATGAAATTCCATCAAGCGACCTTCATCTAAAACTGCGATGCGTACTTGATCAGCTAAGGCTGAAATCACTAATTCTTTACTCATCAAAAAATTATGTTTTTAAAAATGATAAAAGCACTTCCCAAAATTTCCATTGAAAAGTGCTATCTTGTAAAAAGACTAAATTATTAATAGCTTAGCTACTAATTATTTTTTCTTTTTGTGTCTGTTAAGACGACGACGTTTTTTGCGTTTGTGCGTCGCTACCTTATGTCTTTTACGTTTTTTTCCGCTTGGCATGATACAATTATTTTATTGTTATTTGATTACGTTTGCTTCGCTAGTCTTTACATCTTCGATGAAAGTTTTAGCTGGTTTAAATGTAGGAACGTTGTGTGCTGGGATAATGATAGAAGTACCTTTTGTAATGTTTCTACCTGTTTTTTCAGCTCTAGTTTTAATAGTAAAAGAACCAAATCCTCTTAAGTATACATTTTCTCCTTCTACTAATGATTTAATCACCTCCTCCATAAACGATTCTACCACTCTTTGAGTATCGCTTTTTTCAAGTCCTAATTTACCTGAAATGTTATTTACTATTTCTGCCTTTGTCATAATTCCTCTTATTATTCTTAAATTTGAAAGCGGGTGCAAATATAACGATAGTATCCCAACAAAAAAAGATTTTTTCAGTTTTTATGAACTTCAACTATCTGATTTTGTCATATTTTGACAAAAATAAACGAGATTTACCTTGGCGTCATACAAAAGACCCATTTCACATTTGGTTGTCGGAAATTATTCTCCAACAAACAAGGGTTGACCAAGGTATGAAATTTTACAATAATTTCATACAAGAATTTGAGACTATTTTCGATTTGGCAAACGCCGACGAACAAAAAGTCCTAAAACTCTGGCAAGGACTGGGTTATTATTCCCGTGCCAGAAATTTACACTTCACGGCAAAGACGATTGCTGATGAGTTAAATGGACAATTTCCGAATAATTTCAAAGATTTAAAAAAGCTAAAAGGAGTAGGAGATTACACTGCTGCTGCAATTGCATCTATTGTATATGATGAATCTGTGCCTGCTGTAGACGGAAATATGTTTCGAGTTTTTGCGCGATATTTCAATATTACAGATGATATAAGTTCGCCAAAAACAAAGAAGATTTTCTGGGATTTGGGCTTAGAAATCATTGATAAAAAACGTCCGGGTGATTTTAATCAGGCGGTGATGGATTTGGGAGCAACGATTTGTACTCCAAAACAACCAAAATGCGAAATTTGTCCATTTAACGAATCTTGTGAAGCGCTTCGATTGAATAAAGTCAATGAATTGCCTATAAAATTGAAAAAGACAAAAGTTTCGAATCGTTTTTTACACTTTATTCTCATCGAAAATGAAGATAAAATTGCCTTGTCTAAACGAATTGGAAATGATGTTTGGAAAAATTTATTCACTTTTCCAAAAATCGAAACCGAAACTGATTTATTAGACAAAGGTTGGATTTTAGATAAAAATCTTGAAAATAATCTAACTTTTATCGAAGAAGAGAAACATATTTTATCACATCAAAATTTATTTATAAAATATTGGAAATTAAATGTATCTTTAAGAGATATAACAAATTTGCAAGCCGAAAATGATTTTGAAATGATTGCTTTAAACGATCTCGAACATTATCCGCTTCCAAAACCAATAGAAAAATTTATAAATAAACATTATTTGGATTAACTTTGTAAGTAACAAGCCACTAAAAACCTATTACAACTATGAATGGAACAACAAATAAAGTACTTTTGATCGGAAATTTGGGTGATGATGTAAAATTGCATCATTTTGACGAACAAAATTGTATTGGACGATTTCCTATTGCAACGACAGAGTCTTACATCTCGAGAACAGGAGAACGAATTACAGAAACAGAATGGCACAATATTGTGACACGCAATAAATTGGCAGAATTATGTGATCGTTATCTGAAAAAAGGAGATAAAGTTTTTGTTGAAGGACGCATCAAAACGCGCAAATGGGACGATAACGGACAAACGCGTTATACAACAGAGATCGTAGCAAATTCAATCGAGTTTTTGACACCAAAAATTGACAATGAACAACGTCAAGCCATGCAAAATGATCAGAACAAAGTTCAGCAAAGTCAACAAAACACAACAGTTGTCGAGCCACCTTTTATAGATGAAGGAGAAGACGATTTGCCTTTTTAGAAATTAAAAAATTAAATGAATTTTAAAAAACTTAACGTTTTACGTTATACAATGAATTTTAAAACTATAATAGCATTATGTAGTAGTGCTATTTTTTTTGTGTCGTGCAATAAAAGCGAGGAAGTTGCCAAACCTTTAGGACAAGTTCGCCTCGAATATCCGCAACAAACTTATCTGTCTTTCAAAGAAAATGTACCCTATACTTTTCAATACTCAAACTTTGGGAAGGTCATTATGGGTAAAAAACCAAACTCTTTCAATATTGTTTATCCAAGAATGAAAGCGACAATTTACCTGACATATTTTCCAGTTCAGTCTCCACAAGATTTAATCGTTCAAATAAAAGAAAGTGAAAGTTTTGTGCAAGAACAGACGGTTAAAGCCAGTTTTATCTCGCCACAAGAATTTTCTTTTCCAGAAAAAAAGGTTTTTGGTACTATGTATGAATTAGGAGGAGAATCAGCGATTAATATTCAGTTTCATGCGACGGATAGTGTGAAGAATTTTTTAGCAGGTTCGGTTTATTTCAAAACTCAACCAAAACCCGATTCTTTAGCTCCAGCAGTTGATTATATCAAAAAAGATGTAAAAAAATTGTTAGAAACCTTAGAATGGAAAAAATAAACCGCTTTGATAAATAAATTCGATTAATTTTGTAATCGTTTAATAAAATTAGAACATAAATAAATTTAAAACAATATGTTAATACAGATAGCTACCTTAATGCTTAGTTTGATGCTTTTAGTAATGTTGCACGAACTAGGACATTATGTAACAGCGCGATGGTTTGGCGTTCGTGTCGAACGTTTCTTTTGTTTTTTCGATGTGAAATTTGCCATTTGGAAAAAGAAAATTGGTGATACTGTTTACGGTATCGGTTGGTTGCCTCTTGGAGGATACGTAAAACTTTCGGGAATGATTGACGAAAGCATGGATTTGGAACAAATGAAACAAGAGCCAAAACCGTGGGAATTCCGTGTAAAACCAGCTTGGCAACGATTAATTATTATGTTAGGTGGTATTATTGTAAATATCATTTTAGCGATGATTATTTATACTATTTTATTTATTTCTCAAGGAAAAAGCTTTGTTGATGTAAACAAAATGCAATATGGAATCGAAGCGAATGCAACGCAAACTAAATTCGGCTTGCAAAAAGGTGATATTCCAGTTGGTGTAAATGGTGTTAAATATCAAGCATTAAATGAAATAGGAAAAGAAGCCTTGTTGGGTGGTGAAACTTTAGATGTAAAACGTCAAAGAAAAGAAGTTTCTTTACCAATTACAGAAGATTTCAGAACTGAAATTTTAAACGCTAAAGGCGCTTTCTTTATTCCTCAAATGCCAACCGTTGTGGATTCTGTTGTTGAGAATAGTGCAGCACAAAAAGCAGGTTTATTAAAAGATGATAAAGTAATTGCTATTGATGGTTTCACAACACCTCTATTTTCAGATTTAACAAATAAATTAAAAGAATACAAAGGAAAAACAGTTTCTTTAAGTGTTGAAAGAAAAGGCGAGCCTGTAGAGTTGATGGTAAATGTAGATAAAGATGGAAGCATTGGATTCCTAAGATCAACAGCATATTTAGATTCATTAATTTCTAAGGAAGATTATACAATTGGTGAAGGAATCGCAAAAGGAATTGTAGAGCCATTTGAAGCGATTGCAACGCAAGTTCGTGGAATTGGGACATTGTTCCAAGTAAAAGACGGTCGTAAGCAAGTTGCTGGACCAATTGGAATGGTAAAACAAATGCCAAAAGAATGGAACTGGTTATTTTTCTGGTCATTTACGGCAATGATTTCTGCTTGGTTAGCATTTATTAACTTATTACCAATCCCAGGTTTGGACGGTGGACATGCCGTTTTTGCTATCTATGAAATGGTGACAGGTAAAAAACCAAGTGAAAAAGTTTTAGAAAAAGCACAAATGGTTGGAGTTGTAATTATCTTAGGATTAATGGTATTCATCTTCGGGAACGATATTGTGAATATGATTTTTAAATAAATTTTAAAATATTTTTTGTGGGTGTAAAAAATACTTCTATATTTGCACCCACAATTAAGCAACATTCCTCCTTAGCTCAGTTGGTTAGAGCATCTGACTGTTAATCAGAGGGTCCTTGGTTCGAGCCCAAGAGGAGGAGCTTTTTTAGTGAAACGTCAAACAAAGACTTAAAAATAAAATTTTAAAATATCGGATTTTCCTCCTTAGCTCAGTTGGTTAGAGCATCTGACTGTTAATCAGAGGGTCCTTGGTTCGAGCCCAAGAGGAGGAGCGGTGTAAATCAGCCACTTACAGATTTGTAAGTGGCTTTTTCTTTCTTTATCACGAATATAAGTTTCCTTATTTATTGTTGTATTAGTAGATGTTTTCTTAACTAGAAGATTATATGAAAGATTTTTATACTGTCATTTTTATCGTTGTTTTACTTTTCACAATACTTATTCCTTTTTATCTATCTGGTCGAGTGTGGTTTGTATTCAACCCTTTTTCTCTAAGTTTATCACACTCATCTTTTCTTTATGAATCTGTTGGACGGATAAAGTTGATTTCCTGAATGAGCTCAGAAAAATTTTGGTATAAACCTATATTCCACATTATTCTGCTAATGTTTGAAATTTTAGCTTTAGGCATTTAGGTTCATTGTATATTAATTGTGTGAATCTCCACTTCATCGTAAACCAAATTAGAGAAGAGGGCACGTTTTATAAGTGGAAAAAGGCTTATGATGAACACGAAGAATGCATAATGAAGTCACACTAGAAATTTTTTCTTCCATTTGGCAACCGTATTCCTACTCAAATTAAAATGGCTTGCCAATTGACTATTATTTAAATTATGTTTTTTCTGATAATCCAATATTTTAATGATATCGGATTTGAAGTAAGAACGAAGCTTTTGGTTGTGAGATGGATTTGTACCGAATATTTTTTCATTGAGTGAAATGATATCTAATACTGATAAATTTTCTTTCTTGATTATTTGGCTACATACCTCTTTTTTCTCAGGATATTTCTTTGTAAGAATATCTGAATAAATACGTTTGTAGTTGGGTATTGTTATGTGTATTTTTTGATCCATTTGTATAGCGTTGTTTTGGGTATATTGTATTGTTCTATTACTTGAATTTTTGTCATTTCTCCTGATGAAATCTGTTCCAAAATAAAGTCTATGACTTCTTTGGTATAAATGTTTTTGCGAAATTGAGGTAATATTGTTTTTTTATTTGCTTGTAGTTTTTTACTTGGTTCTCTTGAAGGTGGTGAATACAAAATAAGGTGTTGGGAGTAAAGACGGAAAAAATCGTATTCTAAAATTTTACTCCATCTCAATAAAGTCTCTGAGTCCAAGCTTTTTGCTTGATACATTTCCTGTATTTCTGCTTCAGTGCATTTCAGGAAATTACATATACGGGATAGTTCTATTCCGCTTTCTGTAACTCTTTTTTCAATCATTTGTCCGATATGGATGTTTTTGAAATTCATTTTTTTATATAAAAAAACCGCAACAGCGTAGCTGCTGCGGAATCATTTGTGTTTTCTATTAGTGTACAATCTTCATAATATCTCCAGTACGGTAGATGGTTCCTGCTTCTAATCCTCCTGCAATTGCAGCTGCATTATCTGCATATTCTGGTACACCGCCTTGCACTTTGATACCGCCTGCAAAACTTAATACCAATTGCTGTTCTTTAGTGCTAGTAGCACCATTACCAATCGCCATGGCATCCCTGTGCGAAGCCGTATTGTTTCTACCTGCGGCAAATGAGAAGTCTCCCGATACGTTATTGAAGCTACCAAAAGCTTGTGCCATATTTCCTGACATATCATTGCGGTATCCAATTACCGCATTATAAGAATAACCAGATACATTATTTTGCGCACCACTTACAAAATGGTCATAACCAGTGGTAATGTTATTATCATAACCAAACGCTACACCACCTCTTGTACTTGCAATATCGTTGAGGGTACCTGTGGCAAAAGCTCCTATGGATGTAGCTGTAGTTGTATTTTCTTTTCCTACTATTAGGGAGAAATTTGCAGCATTGGTATTTAATGTACCAAAGACAGCAGCTGATTCACCATTTGAAGTATTGGTACTACCGGCTATGACACTATATCTTCCACCGCTATTTATCGTATTATTGATACCTAATGCCACTGAACTTACGCTGGTTGTAGTGCCATCGATTTTATTTCCAAAACCTGCCATAAAGACATGGCTTGCATTAGTAGTGTTTGATTGTCCAAAAACAGTACCTGTTCCTCCACCACTAATTATATTTCCCTGTCCACCTACAGCCCATCCTGAAGAAGCATTAACTTGATTATTATATCCGCCAACAATAGAAAATGCGGTTTTTTCAATGATGTTTGTCGAACCATAAATCAAATTGTCGTTGCTAATACTACCTGTTGAGCTGTTCACTTTATTTGAACTACCAAATACGGCAGAATTGGGACCTTGTACAATATTATTAGTCCCTACAGCAATAGAATTAGCACCAACTGGAGACGTGCCATCAACTTCTAATGCACTTGGAATACCTCCACGAATGGAACCTCTTACATCTAATTTTGTGATAGGTTTTGTTGTTAAGTCATTAGGAATTCTACTGGCTATAAGCACATCACCGTTCTGATCAATAAGCATTCTGTTTGCACATGTCGTAGCATTAGGATCACAAGTTCCAAATGTCAAATCAGCAGCCGCGTTTGTTCCATCACCTCTATAAATTGACCGAATGTAAGAACCTTCAAGAATACTGCCATCTGCTTTCATTCCTCTAAAACCTATTTGGGAAAGAAAATCTCCATTTTGTGTAGCAGCTGGGGTAGCAACTGTACCTCTACCTCTTTGGAGATATAGACTAGGTGCACTTGCGTAAGTTCCATTGTTATAGGATTGTATATAGATATCGTCGTCGTTTCCTCCTTTATCATCATTTATAATATGTAAAGCAGTTATCGGATTTTTAGCACCGATTCCTACACGTCCCATTTGATAAATATCCTGTGTATTTTCTGTAGCGGGTTGGTTATTAGCAGCATTGTACCAAGGTTCTGTACTACCTCCAGAAACCGGAGTTGACCAATACAGCTGTGCTGTATCGGATGATGCTCCGTCTGTAGTCAAGACTTGTCCTGCCATACCTTGCTTTGTCGGAAATTTATAGCCACTACTTATTCCTGTTAATGTATCATCAAATAAAAAAGCTATACCCCCACCTACATGACTGTTTCTAATCCGGCTCACACTTGACCCGTCTTGTGAACGAAGTTCCATTTGGTTTGGCTGCAATTGAATATTTGTGATGTCGTCTCCATCTCCTTCCTGTATATATGTAGAGCCCAGCCATTGGTTAAATGTTGAAAATTTAGTAGCTGTCCCACCTAATGTTATGGGTAATTGTCCACCTTCTGTCATTGATATGTGATTGATTCCGAGTGTTTGGTCAGCTGTGGCAATGGTACTGTAATAATCTCCCATATTCCAAACACCGAGAACATTACCTTTGACATGTAAATTTGCCTGTGTTGCAGATCCCGCAAAATCTCCCACACCTACGTTTCCGTTTTGGTAAATGTTCTGATTGTTGTCATTGGCTTTTGTGGTCGTATTTTCTACATACCAAGGTTCTATACCATCTTCTTTTCCAACTTTCACCCAAACGGTACCGTCAAAATAGTAGTAGCCGGCTTGGGTTACGTTAACGGTTTTAGCAGTAGTTGGAGAGGCTGCAGATTTTGCATACACAATCGCACCTAATTGGTCTGCGGTGTAGAGTGCATCTTTAGCAGAAAGTTCGTTACCTTCTAATCGTGGTGCGATGAAGCCGTCGATGCGCTCGGGCATATCGGGCGAAGCAACCACATCAAGTGTGGCTTTTGGTGTTTCTGTATTGATACCGACTTGTGAGTAGGCAAGGGAGCTGATGGTTAATGCTCCTAAAAGAATTATATGTTTTTTCATTTTTTTATTGTTTAAAGTTGTTTAATAATTGTTTTGTTTAAATGTTTTGGATTGGATTACTTGTGTGTCATTCCGACAAAGGAGGAATCTCAAATTCTTCATTTCGCTACACTCTGAATGACAGTGAGATGCTTCCTTCGTCAGCATGACATTGAGATTCCTCGCTTTGCGTTGCGACGCTCTAAATGACACTCTTGTCATTCCGACAAAGGAGGAATCTCAGATTCTTCGCTTCGTTACACTCTGAATGACAGTGAGACGCTTCCTTTGTCAGCATGACATTGAGATTCCTCGTTTCGTTATGCTCTGAATGACAGTGAGATGTTTCGACAAGCTCAGCATGACAAGGGTGGTGGTCGGGTTTTGTGAGTTGTGCTGAAATGGTTGTTTTCGTAATGAATAGTGTTGTCGAAATCAGGTTTTTCTGTATTGTATATATTTTTTTCTATAAAAAAAGTTTGTGCTGTAATCCCCAATTCTTTGTATTGATAGATAACAACTGCCAAAGTGCTTTCAGCTCCTGTAGAGGAGAATTTTTCGGAAATGGGTTGGCTTGTGATTTTGTAAGCGGGTTTTCCTGTTTTTGCTTTTTCGTTTTTTGTTACATGTTTATGTGTACTATCTACATCTAAAACGTTTTGCTTGTGGTGTACAGGTTTTTCTTTAGGAGATGGAGTTGAATTTGCAACGAGTATAATGCTGTTCTCTTTGTAAACGGTTACTGCATTATGATTTCCTACAATTTCTTTTTCCGTATAGATATAGGTGTTTTCACTTATACTTAACGTAGTATTTCCT
The DNA here is from genome assembly GCF_029840885.1 of Empedobacter sp. GD03861. Lineage (NCBI taxonomy): Bacteria > Pseudomonadati > Bacteroidota > Flavobacteriia > Flavobacteriales > Weeksellaceae > Empedobacter > Empedobacter sp. GD03861. The sequence continues at coordinate 544 of NZ_JAOCDJ010000039.1, read as the reverse complement.
GAAACGTAAATTTGTGCTGAAACGGAATTGGAAATTACCCAAAGAAAACACACAAAAAGCTTTCCCCAAAATGGAGAAAACTTTTGTGGTTTCCGGTTAAGGTATTTGTGTTTTCAAAATCGTGAGCAAATAAATTTAGGTTGGTTAAATTTTGCTCTGCTAAAGTAGGTACGCAAATGCCTGTATGAAAGACAAACACCTTGGGAATTCTGAATTTCCAAGGTGTTTTAAATGATTTATATTGTTGTTTTATAGTTAATTAGCTATTGTTTTGTGAGAGTGTTTGTGTAAGTTTTTAATCAGAAAAATGAGAATAAAATCATCACTGTATTATCATTTTAAGTCTTGTAAAATGGCTTCTTTCAGGAAAGATGAGGGCGACATCCCTGTAGTATTTTTAAATATTGTAGTAAAAGTATTGTAAGAAGAAAACCCACATACTTCTGCCAAATAGGTTATTTTGTATTTACGAAACTTGGGGTCAGTAGCAATTTTTTTACAGATATAGTCAATCCTTAGCTCATTGATATAGGTATTATAATTT
>NZ_JAOCDJ010000038.1:0-23960 GCF_029840885.1 Empedobacter sp. GD03861 | reverse complement strand
TAAAATAGATTAAGCTATGAATAAAAAAGTTATAGAAAGATACTGCATTTAGAATGCTCAGGGAACGGTTTTCTTGGTGGCTGAGGTTTTCGAAGTCACATTTTACGATCTTTTCCTTTCGAGTGTTTACTCTTTTCCCTTCGAGTGCCTCATGGAACGTGTTTTCTTGGTGGCTGAGGTTCTTGAAGTCATACTTGCTCTAATTATTAGAACTAAACAATTTATTAAATCTAGTGTTCAATGTTTCAATATACGCTTGTTTAGTATCTTTATTTAAGAAGCTAATCTCCACAAAATCGATCCATTTTAGTCTAATTTTGATGAATCTTTTGTAAATAGATTCTACTGATTTATTAGGTATTTTTAATGTTTTCGCTAACTGATTGAAATCTTCTATTTTTAATCTATTTTTTTTACCATTAATTGTTAATGCAGATTCTTCCTTATCATCGGGAATTAATAACAGTGTATTCAATAAATCGTAAGCTGGAGATAATTCGTATTCATTGAAATCATTTTCGATTAATGAATAGTTTTTAAGATGCATATCAGCATTTGCAGTCAAGTAATTAAATAAAACAATTTCAAATAATTTTTGAGCTTCAAATCCACTATTTTTAGTTAGTTGATAGATTAATTTTCCGATTTTTTCTATTGATCCTCGATATTTATGTTCCGTTAAATTTTCAGTCAATTGACAAAAGTCTTCAACAGCAATTTTATCTTGATTTTTTCGATCAAATCGCTTTGTTAAATAAGCCAATTCACCTGATTTAAGCCGAATAAGTGTGTGTGTTGCTGTTTTTATTTTTACCAATTCCGCTAAATGCATGGTTAAGTCTTCATTTTCGGGTAAGTCGATATATTCTTTTGAAGCAGGTTTTAAAATATAATTTCCTTCAAGATCCACAATTGTAAATCTCGATTGTTTATTTATATCGCTTATAAGATTTAAAGATAATTTTGGCTGTACACCTGTAACTGCAACACTTTTTACAATCAACTCTTTTGCTAATTCTTCTAATTGTTTGCTGTCAAAATCAATTGAAGGAGGATTTATTGAACCAAATATTTTTTTAGAACATTTAGAATGAAAATCAATTTCATTTTCTGCTAATTCTTTGTAACAACTAAGGCATTTTATCATAATTCTTCATTATTTGAAATGATAGAAACAGCTCCAATACAATCTTTGCAAAGGGTTAATAATAAACCAAAACGATCTTTAGAATTTAATTTCCAATTTTTTACTGCAATATTCAAAAGCCAACCTTCTGGTATTAATCCATCAAAAAAAGGAAATAAAATTTTACTTTCATAAGAATCTTGTTGTTTTGGAAGCGTTAAACTAATTGGTTTCGATTCCAAATTATTCAAATATTCTTGATCGTATTTAAAAATATAACCATTTTCATTTTCAGAAATTGTTCCTGCAAATTGATTTTTATAATAGACTAAACCTTTTCTCATTGCTCAATTTTATCAATTACACCAACTTCAGAACCAAATAAAGCTAAAACTTGATTAACTTTATCTAACCTTACAGAAGGTTTTCCTTGTTCTAGTTCACGAATAAATCTTAAACCAACTCCAGCTCTCTCAGCCAATTCAGGTTGTGTAAGTTTTAATCTTTTTCTTTTTTGTTTGATAAATTCTGCAATTGATTGATTCATATTATACCCTTTGAGGTATAAATATAGTCATAATTTTTATTTTATACCCAAAAAGGTATAATATTTATTTAAACGTAAGTATTATACCTTTTAGGGTACGATTATTTCTTTGTGGCTGAGGTTCTCGAAGTCACACTTTTACGATATTTTCCTTTTTAGAACTCAGGGAACGATCTTTTGGTGGCTGAATTTTTTGAAGATAAAATTCTATTCTCGATACAATTTTTCTTCATTATTATTTCGAAAAATCACTCGAACTGACGAATTTTAATTAAGACGTATAACAAATGGATATAAACTAAATTTTAACCATACTGAAAACCTTTTCTTCTTGATAGTTTGATCTTTTCCCTTCGAGAGCCTAGGAACAGGTTTTTCTTGGTGGCTGAGGTTCACGAAGCCACATTTTTACGATCTATTCCCTTCGCATGTTTGATTTTTTCCTTCTAAAACCTCAGTGACCATACTAAAAGCGAATTTGAATATTGGAAAAGAATGACGAAAACGGTATTAAAACACACACGTTAAGAAAATGTTTGAATGAAACTTAAAAAGGTATTCTTTTTTACGCTTGTTTCAATGGATTGAAGCTCGTCTGCAAATCGTTAGTCGACTCTAAAATCCGTTGATAAAAGTGATAACGAATCTGAATTAGAAAAAAGGATTAGAAAAATCCGACGATTTAGAATCGAAATGCAATTTAACTCTAAATCATTGGAATAAAAAAAGTTGGAGTGTCTGAGTGGAGCGAGTTGCCAACTTTATGTAAATAATTTAGCAAGTTGAATTACCTGAGCCATACCATGGCTCCTCCTTTTAATTTCAAATGTTTTTTTGGATGAGCTTCCCCGAAGGGTATATGAATACCGATAATTAAAATAGATAAGCTATGAATAAAAAAATGAAAGGAAGATATGACAGAAAAGAATATTCACCACATAGATACATAGAACCTGGATGTAGAAAATAAAGAGCAATAGAGAAGGTAAATCTATTACACATAGTTAGTAGATCGCTATGTTTCAATTTGTTGAATTATACAATCTCTAAAAAAGTGACAAAAGATTTCTCGATACCTCGAAATGACATATTGAATGCGATTCTGAGACAAGCCCAGAATGACAGCTAGATGATAAGCTTTGATGAATATCATATCATAAAAAAGTATTTGAGATTTTTGAATTACGAATTAAATAGTTACTTATTTATTACAACTACTAAAAAGTCCAATAAACATATTGTTTATCGGACTTTTTATTGGAAGTTAGTTAGGGGAACAACTCAATTTATTTGAATTGTTTTTAATGTCCGTGATCGCCAGAATTACTTAATTTAGCATTAACGAAAAAGGCTCCTTTTACAACAATCTGTGCAGTTGGATCAATTTCATTTACGGTTGTAATAGCTGTGTAACCCATATCTGAAGAACCTTTTACAACCTCGATTTTTTCAAAGTTTATCGATGTTTCATTTTTATGTTCTTTGTTCTTTTCGTTCGGATCTTTACTTTCTTCATCTGTATGCTCTTCTACTTTTTTGTTTGTTTTGACAAAGATGTAAAATTTACCATCCGCTTCTACAATTGCATCATTGGGAACAGCAGGTGTAGAGGAATTACTTAAGCTTACGGCTCCTGTAATATTCATTCCATTTATCAATCCAGATTTATTTCCTCGTACTTTGCTATGTACTGCAATGGTTTTACTTTCATTTTCGAAAGAAGAACCAATGCTGTAAACGACTGCTTCGTAACTGTTTCCTGGATTATTTGTTAATTCAAATTGAATAACTTGACCAACTTTCATTTTAGGTAAATCTTTCTCGAAAACTTGTAAATCTAAGTGAATAGAACTGTTATCAATGATTTCAGCGACAGGAGACGAGACATCTACATAACTCCCTATTTGCGCAATAATTTTACTTACTGTTCCACTAATTGGTGCTGTAATTACCATTCCATTTTTCAAATTTGCATTGGTTACTTTAGAAGGATTAATTCCCATCATTTGAAGTTGACGAGATAAAGATGCTTTTTGAGAACGTAATGTTTTCAATTCGGCAGAAGAGTTCTGAAGATTCTTTTTTGCACCAGCATCGTTATCAAACAATTCTTTTTGTCGTCTAAATTCTTGCTCTGCATAGGTAATTCGACTCAAAACAGTTAAGTATTGCTCTTGTGTAATAATAAATTCTGGGTTTGAAATTGTCGCAATTACTTGTCCTTTTTTGACATACGAACCTTCCTGAATTGGCAATGTTTGTATTACTCCACCAAACATAGATGCAACACTTGCCATATTGCTATTCGGAACATTCAAAAGTCCATTTGCTTTAATCATAGCCGTTAGCTCCTTTACTTCAATAGTTCCCAGTTTTACACCAACAGCCTTCATTTGTTCTTCTGTTAGCGTAGCAACTGTTTGTGGCGCTTCTTCGTGCTCAGCTTTTTTTTCCTCGATTGGTTGTTCCGTTTTTGTTTCTTTGGTACAACTACTTAGAAATAATATGGCTAACACGCTATAGATAATGATCTTTATTTTTTTCATTTTATTGATTGATGATAGAATTAATATTGACAACAGTTTGATTGACTTGTTGTATCGATTCAAGATATTTTAATTGAATATCCGTTGCGGTTTGTAAGGCAAAAAGATATTCGACATACGAAATTTCACCAGTTTTATAACCCAATTGAGCTGCTTTTACAATTTTTTCTGCATTTGGAATGGCTTGGTTTACATAATACTCATATTGTTCCCAATCTTGTTGATATTGATTAATTGAATTATCAAGTTGAATCGTTAACTGTTGTTTTTGAAAATTGGCTGTTTCTTGAATGGCTTGTTTATCATATTCCAAAGCTTTGATTTTTGCCTTTGTAGCACCAAACGTTAATGGAATTGCTACACCAAGGTTTACTGAAGTAAAACGATCAAGGCCATTGTAATATCTTTCCACGCCATTTTTTTCGTGCATTCCAATCATCGATAAACTGTTTACACCAACTGAGAATTCTGGTAAACCTTCGGCTTTTACGACTTCTTTGTTTCGTTCCGTAATTTCTATCTGTTGGTAAAAAGCTTTAATCGTCGGATTATGTTCAATTGTAGAACCGTCTAAAATCCCAGTCAATTTTAATGGAATATAATTCGTCTCTTTGGTAATTGTAAAACTCTCTTCGGTATTCAATAATACGTTTAGATTTTTGTACGCATTTGCTAAATACACTTTGTTTTGTTTCAGCAACAAATTGATTTCTCCTTGCTGTGTTTCTGCCGTATTAATTTCGATTTTCTTAATATCACCTGCACTAAATCGAACCGAAGCAATTCGAATAAATTCTACATAAAGTTTATTTAATTGTTCGAGTTGATTATGGTTATATTCTAAATATTCGATCTGATAGAAATAGGTTCTCACTTGTTTCAACAATTCGTTTGTTGTTACTTCTTTTTGTATCTTCTTGCTATTTACTTCTGATTCTAAAACTGCCTTTCGATGTTTAAAAATCGTTGGAAATGGAATACTTTGAGAAATGGATAAACCATAATCAAATTTTGGACTCGCATATTGCCCAAGTTGTGCTTCCACATTTAATTTTGGTAATTCATTTGCGGTTCCTTTTAAAGCTTCACTTGATGAAATACTTCGTTCATTTGCTTTGATTAATGGATTATTTTCAATTGCAATTTGTTGAGCTTCTTGAATATTAATTGAACGAGTTTGCGCTTGAATAGATTGTCCCATCAAAAACATTCCGATGACAAGGAATGGAAGTGAATTTTTTGAATTCAATTTTATTTTCGGAAGTTTTGAATTAAATATTAAATATAACATTGGTAATACAAATAAGGTTAAAAAAGTAGCTGTGATTAATCCTCCAATGACAACTGTTGCTAAAGGTTTTTGAACCTCGGCACCTGCGCCTGTGGAAATTGCCATCGGTAAAAATCCTAACGATGCAACTGTTGCTGTCATTAATACTGGTCGTAATCGGATATTGGTTCCTTCCATTATTCGTTTTAGAATATTTTTTTCTCCTTCTTTTTCTAATTGATTGAATGTTCCAATTAAAACAATTCCGTTTAAAACAGCGACACCAAATAATGCAATAAAACCAATTCCGGCACTAATACTAAATGGCATATCACGAATAATTAATGCAAAAACACCTCCGATAGCACTCATTGGAATTGCTGTAAAAATTAATGCAGCTTGTTTGAATGAATGAAATGTGAAATACAATAACATGAAAATTAATAATAAGGAGATTGGTACTGCGATCATCAAACGTTGACTAGCTGCTTGTAGATTTTCGAACTGTCCTCCATAGGTGAAATAATAACCAGAAGGCAATTTGATTTCATTGTCTAATTTTGTCTGAATATCTTTTACAACTGATTGTACATCACGATCTTTTACATTGAAACCAATTACAATTCTTCGTTTTCCTTCTTCGCGACTAATTTGTGAAGCACCTAATTTATAACTCACTTTTGCCACCTGAGAGATTGGAATTTGATTGCCAGAACTTGTAGGAATCATTAAATTGTTAATGTCATCAATGCTTTTTCGATGCGCACTATCCAATCGAACAACCAAATCAAAGCGTCGTTCATTCTCGAAAACTTGTCCAGCTGTTTTTCCTGCAAATGCTGTACTCAACATATCATTTACATCTTTGATATTTAATCCATAATTTGCCATTCGGATTCGGTCATATTCAACATTAATCTGAGGCAAACCACTTACGCGTTCCACTTGTGGCGCTGTAACACCTTCAACAGATTGAATTGCTTTTGAGGTTTTATCTGCATAATAAGAGAGAGAATCTAAATTTTCGCCAAAAATTTTGACAGCTACATCTTGTCGAATTCCTGTCATCAATTCATTAAAACGCATTTGGATTGGTTGATTTTTTTCAAAGAAAACACCAGGAATAACCTCTAGTTTTTCCATCATTTCATCACCTAATTCTTCATAAGAAATGTTACGTTTCCATTCGTCCTTTGGTTTTAGAACCACAATCATATCTGTTGCTTCAGGAGGCATAGGATCTGTAGGAACCTCAGCGGAACCTGTTTTACCAACGACCATTTTTACTTCATCAAATTCTTTTAAAATACGAGAAGCTTGCATGGATGTTTCTAAACTTTGGGTTAAGGAACTTCCTTGTGGTAAAATACAGTGAAAAGCAAAATCACCTTCTTGTAATTGTGGAATAAATTCGCCACCCATATTTCTGAATTGAATAATTGATACTGCAAAAATTGCAACAGTAATACCAACTAACCAATATTTGATTCGGATTGCTTTTTCTAATAATGGTTCATAAACTTTATGGATTTTCACCATCATTTTATCTGAAAAAGAAGCTTTGAGAGTAGGCTTTTTTGATAAAAATAAAGCACTCATCATTGGGATGTACGTTAACGAAAGAATCAATGCGCCTAGAATTGCAAAGCCAACTGTTTTAGCCATTGGTGTAAACATTTTTCCTTCTACACCAACCAAAGTAAGAATAGGAATGTAGACAATAAGTATGATGATTTCCCCGAATGCGGCTGAATTTCTAATTTTTGAAGCTGAAAGAAAAACCTCTTCATCCATTTCTTTTTGGGTTAATCGATGCGTTGATTTTCTAAGCCCTAGATGATGTAAAGTCGCTTCTACAATAATAACTGCTCCATCGACTATCAATCCAAAATCAATAGCTCCTAAACTCATTAAATTCGCACTCACACCAAAAACATTCATCATTCCTAATGCAAATAATAAGGATAGAGGAATGGCAGATGCAACGATTAAACCAGCTCTTAGATTACCAAGAAAAATAACCAATACAAAAATGACAATTAATGCACCTTCGATCAGATTTTTTTCTACTGTTTTAATTGCACGATTTACTAAATTCGTTCGATCAAGGAAAGGCTCGATGACGATATCATCTGGTAACGATTTTTGAATTGTTGGTATTTTTTCTTTAATTAGATTAACTACTTCATTAGAATTCGCACCTTTTAACATCATCACAACACCACCAACAGCATCTACTTCACCATTGTAAGTCATTGCTCCGTATCGTATGGCATGTCCTAGTCTTACATCAGCTACATCTTTTATAAAAATAGGAACAGTTCCCGTCGCATTTTTTATAGGAATTAATTTTACATCATCTAAAGAAGTTACCATTCCAATTCCTCGAATAAAGTAAGCATTTGGCTTCTTATCGATGTAAGCTCCTCCAGTATTTTGATTATTTTTTTCTAAGGCATCAAAAATATCCGATACACTAATTCCCATTGCGCGTAACCTATTCGGATCTAAAGCAACTTCGTATTCCTTCAATTCTCCACCGAAACTATTGATCTCAGCAACACCAGGCGTTCCGTTTAATTGTCTACGAACAATCCAATCTTGCATTTCGCGCAATTGTTTTGAATTGTATTTTTTCTCACTTCCCTTTTTAGGATGTAAAATATATTGATAGACTTCTCCAAGACCAGTACTCACAGGTGATAATTCGGGAATGCCAACACCTTGCGGAATGTCTTCTTGTGCTTCTTTTAATTTTTCGTTGACTAATTGACGCGCAAAATAAATATCTACATCTTCTTTAAACACTACCGTAATCACAGATAAACCAAAACGAGAAATACTTCTTGTTTCTTCGATATCAGGAATATTCGCAATACTTTGCTCAATTGGAAAAGTGACCAATTGTTCTACTTCTTGACCAGCTAGAGTAGGGCTGACCGTAATAATTTGGACTTGATTGTTGGTAATATCGGGTACCGCATCTATTGGCAATTTTGTTGCGCTCCATACGCCCCAGATAATCCACAATACAGTCATAATTCCAATAACAATTTTGTTTTGGATACTAAATTTTATGATTTTATCTAACACAGATAATTTGATTAATTGCATTAACATTACCCACTTATTATCAAAATAAATGAGCACAGAAAAGTGTTGACTTCAATTTTATATCAATTGAAATCAATGTGTAGACGAAAAAAGAAATCGTCTCGTTAAGCAATATTTATTTTAGGAGGTTGCCAGATATCGGCATACAATTGGTTTTGAATTGTATTCTTTTTGAATTGTATTTTCTTGGAAGTATTTGGTTCAAAAACTTTAGGAGTTTTTAGTAATCGTGTAAATTTCATTGATGAAATTGTAATTTGACAACAATTACAAACGCACAAAGGACTACATTGATCTTTATGATCTGAATTATCTTTCTCACTATGCACCATAGAAACTTGCGTTCTATTAGTATTTGTGTCTTGACATGGCACAAATGATAGAACATTAACATATAATGCAATTATGAGAATTATAAATTTCATTGTTACAAATGTATAAACATTTTTTTGACTATAATAATTTTACGATGTTAAGATATATTGAAGTTAAGATTGAAAATTTCTATGCATTGATATTATGTGAAATGTAGTTTTATCTTGATACAGATATAAACTTAAAAGCTAGAGGATTCTCGAAATCTCTTTACTCATTAAAAATAAACGAATCAATTTTTATAATATAATTAATAACTATTTAATTTACATTCTATATAAAATAAATTGATTGATTGATAAAACAATTTGATTTTTAATTGATAAGACAAATTGCTATATTTATGATATTTACAAAACAAAAGTATTAAACATAAAAAAAAAAGTATTCATGGAGAATCAAGGAGGTGATATTTCAAAATGCCCTTTTCACAATGGTACAATGTCAAAACCAGTTGCAGGAGAAGGAACACAAAATCAACATTGGTGGCCAAATCAATTAAAAGTTGATATTTTACGCCAACATTCAAATAAATCGAACCCAATGGGGGAAGATTTTAATTACGCCGAAGAATTTAAAAAATTAGATTTAGAAGCGGTTAAAGCTGATTTAAAAGCTTTGATGACTGATTCTCAAGATTGGTGGCCAGCAGATTTTGGGCATTATGGCCCATTTTTCATTCGTATGGCATGGCATAGTGCAGGTACATACCGTGTGCAAGATGGTCGTGGTGGAGCAGGTGAAGGACAACAACGTTTTGCGCCGCTTAACTCATGGCCAGACAACGTTTCGTTGGACAAAGCGCGTCGTTTAATTTGGCCTATCAAACAAAAATATGGTAATAAAATTTCATGGGCAGATTTAATTATCTTAACAGGAAATGTAGCCTTAGAGTCGATGGGATTCAAAACGTTAGGTTTTGCTGGTGGTCGTGCTGATGTTTGGGAACCAAATATGGATGTATATTGGGGTTCTGAAAAAATTTGGTTAGAAGAGAGTGGTGGTCCAAATAGCCGTTATTCTGGTGATCGTGATTTAGAGAATCCGTTGGCTGCGGTACAAATGGGATTGATTTATGTGAATCCAGAAGGTCCAGATGGTAATCCAGATCCTTTGGCTTCGGCACGCGATATTCGTGATACGTTTGCGCGTATGGCAATGAATGATGAAGAAACATTGGCGTTGATTGCTGGTGGTCACACTTTCGGAAAAACGCATGGTGCGGCTTCGGCTGATCATGTTGGCCCAGATCCTGAAGCTTCTGATTTGGAAATGCAAGGTTTGGGTTGGAAAAACTCGTACGGAACAGGAAATGCAGGTGACACAATTACATCAGGTATTGAAGTAACTTGGACAAGTAAACCAACAGAATGGTCAAATTTATTTTTAAGTTATTTATTTGGTTTCGAATGGGAATTAACAAAATCTCCTGCAGGTGCTCATCAATGGGTAGCAAAAGATGTAGGCGAAATTATTCCACATGCGCATGATGCTTCAAAAAAATTAAGACCAACGATGTTGACTTCGGATATTGCGTTACGTACAGATCCAGCATATGAAAAAATTGGACGTCGTTTCTTAGAACATCCACAAGAATTTGAAGATGCTTTCCGTAAAGCATGGTTCAAGTTGACGCACCGTGATATGGGACCAATTTCTCGTTATTTGGGTGCAGATGTGCCAAAAGAAGTGTTTATTTGGCAAGATCCGATTCCGGCTGTTACGCATGAATTAATTGATGAGGCTGATATTGCTGATTTGAAAGCGAAAATTTTAACTTCAGGATTATCTGTTTCAGAATTAGTTTCTACAGCATGGGCATCTGCTTCGTCTTTCCGTGGATCTGACAAAAGAGGAGGTGCAAATGGGGCACGTATTCGTTTGCAACCAATGAAAAATTGGGAAGCGAACAATCCAATTCAATTGAATAAGGTTTTGACAACTTTAGAAAATATTCAACAAGAATTTAATTCAGTTAATTCTTCAAAACAAGTTTCGATTGCAGATCTAATTGTTTTAGGAGGAAATGCAGCGATTGAAAAAGCAGCAAAAGACGCAGGAAAAACAATTACTGTTCCGTTTACAGCTGGTCGCGGAGATGCAACTCAAGAACAAACCGAAGTAGAATCTGTAGCATATTTAGAACCACTTGCAGATGGTGTGAGAAATTACCGAAAAAATACAAGAAAATCTGTTTCGACAGAAGAATTGGTGATTGATAAAGCACAATTGTTGACCTTGACTGCACCAGAATTAACTGTTTTAGTTGGTGGAATGCGTGCAATGAATGCAAATTATGACGGTTCTAAACATGGTGTTTTTACAGATCGTCCAGGTGAATTGACAAATGATTTCTTTGTGAATTTATTGGATATGGGTACTGTTTGGAAAGCGACTGATGAAACGAAAGAAATCTACATGGGATCTGATCGTAAAACAGGAGCACCTAAATGGACAGGAACTCGTGCAGACTTAGTATTCGGATCAAATTCTGAATTAAGAGCTGTAGCTGAGGTGTATGCTCAAGAAGATGCTCAAGATAAATTTATCAACGATTTCGTTGCTGCTTGGAATAAAGTAATGAACGCAGATCGTTTTGATTTGAAATAAATATATGATTAAATAAAAAAAATGAGCGTCCATTGTGACGCTCATTTTTTTTATTTTTGCTTTACGCTTTGCTTAGAACGGATATCCAATGGCAATATTCAAAATTAAATTATCTTTTCGCCATGCTTTATCTCCGAAATCAATCTTATCAAATGTCCATCGATCATTTTTTTCATAATATGGGACACGAAGCGGTGTTGCTAAATCTAATCTTAATACTAAAATATTAAAATCAAGACGTAATCCTAAACCAGCTCCAACGGCTATTTCGTTCATAAAATCTTTTGAGAATTTTGCACCAGGACGTGTTTCATCTTCGTTGATTAACCAAATGTTTCCAGCATCAACAAACAAGGCGAGATTAAGAAAACTGAATAACTTTTGTCTAAATTCTGCATTTACTTCTAATTTAATATCACCCGATTGATCATAAAAGAAATTTGCATTTTGATTGCGTGGATCATAACTTCCTGGTCCTAATGTTCGCGCTCTAAATGCACGAATACTGTTGCTTCCTCCGACAAAGAATTGTTTCGAGTAGGGAACAAATTCTGAATTTCCGTACGAATAAGCGATGCCACCAATAAATCGTGTGGCAATTGATGATTTATCTGAAAATTTATGATAAAAACGGAAGTCGTGTTCCATTTTTGCGTATTGACTAAATGGAATTTTGAAAATCTTTTTTTCCTTGTCTTTTTTTACATTTGCACCTGTAATCAAACCAGTTAAATTTCCCGCTAAATCGACAGATCCACGGTAGTAAAATGTGCTTTTTCGTGGTAACATCGTGGTTGTATACGTGTATGAATATTGTGGTCCAAAGATTAATTGTTTGTCCACTACACGTTTTAAACTTGGGTTGATGATATTTCCAATTGAATCGTAAATCTTGCTATTGTATTCGTCTGTTACTTTTTCTGGAAACAATAAAGTCGCACTAAAAATCTTTAAATTATATTCTTTTTGCGCATTCTCTTTCCAAACGTAACCAAATGACGTATTGAAATTATGTAAGGTATATAATTTTGATCTGTTTTGATATTCGTATCCAATTTCAATATTTGTTCTTGGTACAAATGCACTCGATGAATGAAATTTGAAAGGTGCTACAATTCTTGGAATCGAAAGTTGCGTATTAAAACCAGCTCTAAAAATGTTGTTGGCATCTTTTTGCCCTCCTAATTGCATATCAAAAGCACCATATAAAGCCATTTTAAGCTGTTCTGCTCCTTTAAATATATTTCGATGAGTCCAGTTCAAGTTTAATTCACCACCGCCGTAATTCGCCGAATTTGTTCGTCCTAAAACTTCTAATCTCAATGATTGGAATTCGCGTGGTGTTAAGGTATAATACACATCAAATTTATTATTAATAGAATCAGAGATCACGAAATCATTTTTCACAAATTTGAATACACCCAAATTAATTAATCGATTTAGGGTTAAATTATGATCTGCTCGGTTGTAAATATCTCCCGTTTTAAAATATAACGCACGGTCAAAAACTTTTGGTTTGAAACTGTTTTTAGAATCGACCATGTAAAATCCATTTTGCTCATACTTCGCTAACGAATCGTTGTTCATAGGCATTTTATAGATTCCTTTTCGCGCTTCTCGAATGTTGTAATCTGGGAAAACAATTACTTTGTCAATACTATATTGTTGTTTGGCTTGCTCTGGTGTCTTATCTTTTAACTTTACAAAAAGTTCAACATCTTGCTTATTCGTAACTGTACTATCCGCCTGCACAATGATGTTATCGGGATGAAAATAATAGTAACCATTTTCTTTCAGACGTGCATCTATTCGTTCTCGTTCAGCTTTAATCACATCTAAATCGAAAGGTTGCTTATCTTTCAGCAACGTATTTGCTTGTGTTTTTTTAATTTCTTTGTTGACCGCTAAAGTGGTATCTTTTGGGAAATTAACTTGGTTGATGTAATAACGTTTGCGGGGTTGCAAGACATAATGTACTTCCGCTTTTTTGTTTTTACTTATTGTATCATCTTGTGCTTTGGCATTGAAATATCCTTTGTTTTCTGAATAATTGACCAGAATTTTTTTATTGAATTCGATGTCTACATCTCCCAATAAAACAGGTTTTTCACCCACTTTATATTTTAACCAATATTTCAGTCCTTTTTGCTTTTTAGGTTCGCTGGTGATGTTGTAAATGTACAAACGCGGACGAAGTCCAAAAAAACTTGAATTAGGTTTAGGAATGATATTTTTTTCGAGATTATCTTTTAATTCGGATTTGTCGATTTTGCTTAACGAATCGCCTTCTATTGTTAATTTAGAGCCCGTGTAAAGCATTTCACCTTCTTTCAGAAAACGTGTATTGCTACAAGAAGAAATACCTAAAATAGAAATTGAACAAGTTATAAATTTGATATAGGTTAAAACTGATTTTTTCATGGTTTCACTTCTTGATTTTGTGTATTTCTATTTGCTCTGTTCGTTCTATTTTTTCTTCTTTTCTCGAAAATTTCTTTGAATTTATTATAATCTAATGTGATAATAAATCCAACACCTGTTTCTACAATTTGTCCTTGTAAAGCGACTTGGTATTCATCTTTTCGATAAGCTCTCAACATGTATCGACCATCACGCGATAAACTATAATCAATTGTGATATCGCCTGCAATATTGGTCATGTTTTCATTTTCTCGTGCATCACCATCTAAACCAAAATTACTTCCAACCGAAACTTTCAATCGGTCGTTTAGCAATCGTTTGCTTACTGCAACATTCAGATCAGTACGAGTATTTTTAGATCCCGAAGAGTAATCATCTTGCGTATCTAATCCCAAATCGATATCAATTCCTTGAATTAAATTATCCGCCAAATTATTCAACTGTTGTGACAAAATATTACTCACACTTTGTAGCGCCATTGTTTCTGCGGAAACACTTGTTTTACTTTCGAATGGATTTTCGCCAATAAAACGATTCAATAATAACAAGGCAAATACTTGCTTGTTCATTTCGGCTTCATCATTTTTCAACTGATCCAATTTCGATTGTGTATTTTCGATTACCGCAGTTGCAATGGAAGGATTGTCTTTATCCATTGAAATATTGAATTTAATATCAGGTTTTAATAATTCACCTTTTAAAATTAATTCAGTATTGAACGGAATTCGTTGTTTGTACATGTTCATTTCTGCTGATGAATAACCTGAAATTTGTTGTTCGATTAAATCAATGGGAGCAGCTTTTGTTTTGTAAATCGCCGTAATGTCTAAATTGGCTGTAGTTGGCTCACCAGTCCATGTAATGGTACTTCCTTTCTGAATATCAAAACGACGTTTTAACAAGCTTACCGAAAGTTCGTACGCACCTTTTTCTACTTGATAAACGCCAACCAACGTCATTTTTCCTGAAGGATCCATTCCGCCTGTTAATTCTGCTTCACCTTGTATTTCAACAAAATCTCCGTTTGCTTTGTCGATGATAATAGATGTTTTAGCTTCTTTACTAATTTCAATATTGACACTTACATCTAACCCTTTTATTTTAGATTCGGCTATTAATTCATCTGTTTTAATCGTTTCTTGAAGCGCCACTTGATCTTGATCGATAAATTCGACAATTCCTTCGCGCTCTTGTAAAGAAGGTGAAGATTGTGGTAAAACAAATGTAAAATTTGTGTCATCAGTTACGGTTAAACTTCCGTTTACTTTCGGTAAATCTAAGTCACCTTTTATCGTTAAGTTTGCATTAACAGCTAACTTTCCGTACATGATGGCGTCGTTCGATTTTTCTGAATTTACCACATTGAAATCTCGTCCATTTGCTGTTAAATTGAAGGCGAAGTCACGGTAAGTTTCCGTTAAAATTTCTCCTCTTATCGTTAATGAATTACCATCATTGTCATTAATTTTGAATCGATTGAACTCAATTCCTTTGTTCGTGAAATCAATCGCGTCATCAATTTTTCTGAAATTACTTCCTGTTTCAGCAATCGTTAAACCTACTTGATTAAATTTCACCTGACCTAAAATGCTCGGCTTATCCATTGTTCCAACGATTTTTAGATTTCCAGAAATATAACCTTCTGTATCTTTGATTCGATTCATTGTAAATCCTTGCACTGATTTCATTTCTAATCGATTGATATCTAAAGCTAAATCAAACGCACTTTCTTTGGTATTATAATCTCCAAAAATCTTCATGTTGTTGCTGTTTCCATCTAAGGTAATATCAGCGTTAATCATGGTTGGAGAAGTGTTTTGTACTTTTGCTATAATATTTCCAATAGGATTTCCGAAAGCTTTTAAATCTGAAACGGTCAAATCAGCATTGAAGGTCATTTCTTTGTTTAAATCTCTAATTTGAGCTGTTCCATTGATTGTTCCTTCGGCAGGTAAATCATCTTTTTTAATGATTTCTGCAATGGTTTCAATTTTGAAATCTTTGATGGTAATATTCAGCGGACTTGTTCCTTTTTCCGATTCAGATTGTAATAAAATTTGACTTCCATTGTTCATCAAACTGAAATTATTCGCCACAATTCCATCTTTTCTCAACTGAATTAAATTTCCTTCACCAACTTGCCATTGATCGTAGTTTAAAACCAATCCATTCGGATTTAGACTAATTTCCGTGATGTCGTTTAGTGTTTTTAGATTTCCAGCCACCAAAAATTGCGTCGCATCTTTTGCATCCTTCGTAGAAGCGTTATAATTGATGATATTGTTTGTAATATCACCATTCAAATCAATTTTTTGTAATTGAAAACTCTCGCTTTTTAACGCATCCACATTCAACGAATACAACAAGGCTTCATTTTGGTTGGATAGTTTTAAAACTCCGTTGTTAATTGTATTCGTTCCATACGTTAAATTCGGAATTTTTCCATCCACATTGATTTGTTTTGAATCGGCATCATAAGTTGCGTCAAGAGTTATGGTTTCGAAATTTTTCAAATCTGGAACAAATCTTCGAATCAACTCGTCATCTTTAATTTTTGCATTCAAAGTAAAGAATTGATGAGGTTCTATTTTTTCGTCTTTATTCGGTTTCTGAAATTCATAATATTGGTTAATCGTTGAAGTTAGCGAACCAAAAATTTGTGTCAATTTAAATTTTCCTTTCATATCCAAATCGGCCAATTGCGACGTCAAATTAATTTGATTTGAATCAGCAGTTGAAGTCGCAATCAAGCTCACTTCTTGCATTGGAAAAATATCTTTTGTATTGGATAATGCAAAGTTTTTTAGATAAAAATAACCATTTAAATAATCTGGATTTAAATCAGCAAAATTGGCATCAATTTCTCCTGCAACAATCATCGGTTCGTTGTAAAAACCAAGTTTTTGAACATCTAATTTGACAATATTTCCGTTCAATTTTACATCAGATAAATCTTTTTTGTACACACCAGAAGCAGTCAAATTAAGATTCGCGTTTGGATCTTTTGAGAAAACATGCGCATCAAACGCTCCATGATTCACTTTTGCATCGAGTGCAATATTTTGATAAGTATAGTTGTTGTAATAAGCTGATGAAACGGTTCCCGAAAGTTTTGTAACCATTTTTTCAGGATTAAAACTTGTTCCAATAGCGTTAATTTTTCCTGTTATTTTACCTAAATCTTTGTTGCTAATAAGCGTTCCTATATCCAAATTTTGTAGATCTGTTTTGACATTATATTTCTCTGCATCCTTTTTTTGCATGTCCAAAATCGCATCAATTTTCGCATTTCCTAACGTAGAATTGATTGCCAATTGTGTATTGATAATTTCGGTTGTTCCTTTCGCTTTTCCTTTGACAGAAAGCTTTGAAGGAATTCTAATGTTATTTGGAATAGTATTTTTCGGAACTAAATTATAAATCGTTTTTGATGATGTCGAAAAGTTTTTGATGTTTAAATCATAAAATAAATTCTTCGGATTCATCGCATTTTTCACTCTTCCAGAAGCCGAAAGTTGCAAATCATCTAAACCAGAAACTTGTAAATTATTAATCAATAAATCGTTTACTTTTCCTTTTACATTGGTGTTAACACTTAGAATGGCGTTTGGATATTTATCGAAAGGCATTGTATTTCTAAGCGTTGGTGCAAGATTTAGAATATCTGCAAAACCAATTTTTGAGTTTTTGATATTCGCATTGACTAGAACATTTTCTGGATGAGAAGTTAACTCATTAATTGTATTGTAGTGCAAAATAACTTCGTCACGAAGAATAGTTCTTGGTGTTTGTAAATAAAGGTTTTTCAGATACGCTTGTGTATCTGCGTACAAGAAATTTGTTGTCAATTTCTGAATATTCAATCCTCTTGATTCCTTTATTTCTGCACTTTTTACTTGTCCAGCAAATGTGCTATTTTTCATTTCGAAATCGCGCAAATCAAGATTTAATTTAGAAAAATCCAAATGATTAAAATCCATTCCTTGTGCTGTTCGACGTTCTGCAGTATTGTTGTATTTTACTTTTACATTTTCAAATTTCGTTTCGTTCAAAACCAAATTCATTGGGGTTGAAGAAGTAGATGAAGTGGAAGTAGAATTGTTCGAAGAAAGGAATAAATTCGCTTCGATATCAGCGTCTTTCAACAAAATATTTTCGATGTCGAAAATTGAATTTTCAAGATCAAGTTTATTGATTTTCGTTTCGAATTCGTTTAAGTTAATTTTGGCAAAAGTCTTAGAGTTTTCATCACCATAATTGACTTTTATATCATTCAAATTAATTTTGTTTAATGCAATTTGAAGAGGGTTTTGCTTAGATTTTGGATCAATTTTATCAACATTATTTTCTTTGATTTTATTAACCATTTTTTGATCAAAATCAACCAACAAACCATTCACTAAAATATCATCAACCGCATAAGAATTTTGTTGTAAATCAAGTTTTTTAACACGCGTTTTGAAATCTTTGAATTTGACTTTAGCAAACATTCCAGAAATATCATCACCATAATCTACTTCAAAATTGGTTAAATTAATTCCGTTCAATTCAATTTTCATTGGCTTTTGATCATTCAAAGAATCTACTTTTTCTTCTACTTTTTTCGCAACTTCTTTTACAATATCTTGTTTCAATTTTAGTTTTAAACCATCCAAATTGATATCGCCAATTCCATACGAATTTTGCTCTAAATCGAATTTTTTGACACGCGTATCAAATGAATTTAGATAAACTTTGATGTTATTTGCCGCTTGCTGATCATTGAAGGAAACATTAATATCATTCAGTTTTATTTTATCTAACGAAATGATAAATGGCTTTGAAGGACTTTCGTCTTTTTCGTCTGTTGCAAAAGCATTGATAATATAATTGAAATTGAATTTTCCATCTGGTTTACGAATAACATTCGCGTGAACACCATTTAAATCAATAGATTTTATATCGGCTTTACTTTTGGTCAATTGCCAAATATCTAAACCAACGTCAAATTTTTTGACCGATAAAAGTGTGTCGACATCTTGTCCTTGTAAAAAAAGATTTTCCATGACCAAACTGTTTGGAAAATCGATATAAATACGATCTAATTGAACTTTTGTATGTATTTTATTTTCGAGGTAATTAACTAATTTATTTTTTACAAAATTTTGTACAGCAGGAAACTGTAAACTAAAAATTGCAATGGTCAGCAATAAAATTATTGATAAAAGCGTAAGAGAGAAATATTTGAGTATTTTTTTTGTATTGAATTCCAATTGGTTAGATTTTATTCGTTTTAGTTGGATTCAAGATACAAATTTCCTACAAGGATAATACCAGAAATGTACTTTTTCATACATCGTTTTACCATTTTTGGAAACAATCACAACTCCATTAAAAGGAAATGAATGTTTTGAACGGATAATTTTTTCGAAGTCATGTTTTAATTTCGCGTTTTTTTGCGCAAAAATTGGTTGACAAATAAGGCAAATTAATCCTAAAGTCAAGATTTTTAGAAGAGTTTTCATTTTTGTGTTTTGGCTAATGTAAAAGTAAAATATTATCTGTTTTGAAATTGATAATATTTTAAAATTCTCTTAAAACTTTTTAATTTTCATTGGTAAAACCAATATTCTTTTATTAAATTTGAGTCAAACAATTGAAGCTATGAGAAGAATTTTTTTTGAAAAAGATAGCCACAAAGACTACTTATTTGTTATAATTGATCACGAAAGAGAATTGGATCAAATTTATAAAGTAGATAATTTTACTGACGAAACTGGACGTGAATATGTGTACACCTTGATTGGAGAACGCAAAAAACTGAATGCAGATTTGTTGAAACCACATGTTGTTGCGCTAGAGAATGGGAGTTACACGAATTACAATGGAGAGGGAATTGTAACAGATTGTCATGCGTGTTTAGAAAGTATTGTGGATAATAGAGGATTGAATAGAGAACAAGAAATATTTGTTTATGTTCGAAATAAATAGAAATTACAAAAGGCTTTGAAATTTTACTCAAAGCCTTTTTTTATGAGATTTCAATTTGATTGAAAATTAATTTTTGAACGACTTCATCCAAATGTTCTTTGTGTTTTGCGACATAATCATTGGCAACGTCCAATAATGTTTTAATGTTGCTGTTGGAAACATTTCCTAAATCCAATGCAGATTCTGGAATTTCAGGATTAAATCGATAATAATTTTGTTGATATTTTGGCTTCAATAAAGCGAACATGCTTCTCATTTCCTGATCGACCATATCAACGCCAGTCGAAATAAAAATGTCTACCAAAGGATCTACCCATTTCGATTTTGAAATTCCTGTTAAATGTTCGTGTTTATATGATTTTGCACGTGAACCATTTCCGAGAGAAATGATAATAAATTCTTGTAAAGGTGCTGTTCCATTATATTTTAATTCATCTTTGAAATATTTATTAAAATTTATTTTTTGCGTTTCGATAAAGCCAACAAAAGTTGGATTGTTTGCAAAAACACCACCATCAATGCAACTAAATTCTTGATCAGCGAATGATTTTATTTTTGCAGGTTCAAAATAAGTTGGCGCAGCTGATGAAGCACGGCAAATATCTTTTACATAGAAATTTCGGAAAGGAGAGATTCCATCAATCGAATTGAAAATTTTTGGTTTTTGATGCTCAGTATCATAAGAAACTATTGCGCAAGGACGAATCAAATCTTTTAACTCTGTCTCTCCAAAAACGATTTTTAATTGCTCTTCCAATACAAGTGTTGGTAAATTATCTTTTAGCACACTCAACGGATTATTGAGAATTGTCCAAAATGTTTTTGAGAAGATATTTTTCCCTTCACCTAAATAAATATTCAGTGCATCTGTGATCGAGTGTTTTGCTCTTTTTGGATTTTCGGTAGAAGGAGATAATAACAAAGAAGCGATTAAAGCGCCAGTACTTGTACCTGCAATAAAATCGACATAATCGCCTATTTTGGCATTTTCGTCATGAATTTTCTTTAATTTATCTTCGATGTATTTTAAAATGACACAAGATATAATTCCTCTAATTCCGCCTCCATCCAAAGAAAGTAAGACAATTTTTTTCTCTTTAAATTCCATTTTTGATGTTCTATTGTTTAAAGTTAAACTTTTCCTTTTAAATATTCTTTATTTTTACACTTGATAATTTGTTTCAAAATGACCAAAAAACTTTTCCCAACATACGATATCTGTAATCTGAATACCGAAAAAAATAGCAATGAGTTGTTTTCCATCGATCATTTTAGAGGTTATGTTGATAGTAATCCTCATTTGCAGGAAGTTCACAGTCATAATTATTACCATTTGGTCTATTTTACAGAAGGTAGCGGCGAACATTTGATCGATTTTGAGAAGTTTGAGGCAAAATCTGGAACAATGTATTTTATGAAACCGGGGCAAGTGCATCAGTGGTATTTTAAGGAAGAATATGATGGATTTGTCGTAAATTTCTTTGATAATTTTTTTGATTGGATTGGAATTAATTCTTCTATTTTACAAAAGTTTCGATTTTTACAATCTATTTTGGTAAAAGATCATGTAGTCGAAATTTTGCCAGATTTACAAGAAAAAATTGCAAATTATTTTGAAGAAATGATTCAAGAAAATCATCAGGATAACCAATTCTCGAATTTAAAAATTGGTTTTCATTTGATGAATTTATTTATTGATATTGAACGAAGTTTGGAAGCTGTAAAAATTAAAACAAGTGATTATCAATCGGTGTTGTTGAATAATTTTCAGTCGCTTATCGATCAAAATTTCAAGACCAAAAAATTACCGAAAGAATATGCCGAATTGTTGTACATCACACCCAATCATTTGAACGCGTTGTGCAAAGATATTTTGGGAACATCGGCAGGTGAATTAATAAGAAGTCGCATTGTTTTAGAAGCAAAACGTTTGTTGGTAAATAAAGAAATTTCGGTCACTGAAATTGCGTATTTACTCAATTTTCAAGACGCATCATATTTTGTGAAATTCTTCAAAAAATACACAGAGTTTACGCCCGAACAATTCAGAAAACAATATTACGCTTAGATTAATTATTATTATATCGAATAGGAATATTAAAATAGATTTTTAAAGGATTTTCGTTAATTAATTAAAGCAGGTTTTATTTTGGATAATCTTTCTTCAACATCATGACTCAATTTCATGTTAAAACATTCTACGTAATTATCTGTTTTTTCTTCACATCCTGGATAAATTGCGAACTGAGTCACATTTTTTATTGTGTGTATTTTTTGTGAAAAAGTAAAAGTACAAATACAAATACAAAATACTAGTAGCTTTAGTAAGTTTCTCATAATAGGTGGTTTATGTTTTTGTTTGGTAAATATTTATAAATTAATGATTTATATCAATCTGTAAATATTACCATAAATACCATAAATAGTGCCAAGCTCTAACCTGATTGTAACGGTAAATTTGCATAGATATTAAGTAGAAGGTATATGAGTGATATAAAACAAGATTCAACGCAACTTGGTTTTGAAAAAGAGAATGAGCAATTCAGAACAGAAGTCGCAACAATGGATAAAAAAGGAACTCGAAAATGGGTGTATGCGAAGAAACCTTCTGGGAGATACACTAATTATCGAACAATTGTTTCCTCAGTTCTATTGCTTTTATTAGTTGGGTTACCCTTTATAAAATTACCAAATGGAAATCCTATTTTCAAATTTGATGTGTTCAATACGAATTTCATTCTTTTTGGTTATCCATTTTTTACAACAGATTTTTTCTTACTTGCTTTCGGGATGATTGTAAGTGTGGTTTTTATTATATTATTTACGACTGTTTATGGACGATTGTTTTGTGGATGGTTATGTCCGCAAACAATTTTTATGGAAAGTGTTTTTCGTAAAATTGAGTATTGGATAGAAGGTGATAGAAGCAAACAAATTCGTTTGGATAAACAAGATTGGAACGAAGAAAAAATTTTGAAAAGAGGAGGAAAGTGGACGATATTTTACATTATTTCGTTTTTCTTTTCGAATATATTTTTGGCATATATCATCGGAATGGATGAATTAATCAAAGTAATTACCGAAGGTCCATCAGAGCATGGTGGTTTATTATTCGGAATATTTATTTTTAGTGTTTTATTTTATTTTGTTTTCGCTTGGTTTCGTGAACAAGTTTGTACGTTGGTTTGTCCTTACGGAAGATTTCAAGGAGTTTTGATTGATAAAAAAACAATTCAAGTTTCGTATGATTTCAAAAGAGGTGAAAATACAAACGGACGCTCTAAATTTAGAAAAGGAGAAGATCGAATTGCTGTAGGAAAAGGTGATTGTATAGATTGTGGTCAATGTGTAGCGGTTTGTCCTACTGGAATTGATATTAGAAATGGTTCGCAATTAGAATGTGTAAACTGTACTGCATGTATGGATGCTTGTGATGATATTATGACGAAGATTAATCTTCCGACAGGATTGATTCGTTATGCTTCTGAAGAAAATATCGAACAAGGAAAATCATTTAAGATTACTGCAAGATTAATTGCTTTTACATTTGTATTGGTTGCAATGATAGGAGCAATGACGGTGTTTATGTTAAATAGAAGTGATGTCGAAGTGAAGTTTCTACAAGTTCCAGGAAAAGATTATGTCGTAGAAGGTGATTATATTATTAATACAATGCAATACAGTTTGATGAATAAAACCAACGAACCATATAAATTAGTTGTTCGTGTAAATGGTTTTAAAGGTGGAAAAACTGTTTTGTTAGTAGAACCAAATCAATATATACAAATAGATGAAGGAAAATTAAAGCAAGGTTTAATAGATATTAAAATTCCTAAAAGAGAACTGAAATCTTACAAAGTTCCAGTTATTTTAGAATTAAAAGATTTGAAGGGAAAAACCATCGATCATTATACGATTAGTTTTATGGCTCCTTTTTAGTTGAATTAAAAACGTCTTACATTTTGTAAGACGTTTTTTTTT
>NZ_JAOCDJ010000037.1:0-24048 GCF_029840885.1 Empedobacter sp. GD03861 | reverse complement strand
AGAAATAAACTAAAAGCCGCTCATTGAGCGGCTTTTTTTTATTCACTAAATTTATCTCCTCTGAATATTTTCACAGGATTTCCTCTTGCAATAGACGTTTGATTATTCCATTTTTTTTGAACCAAGTCCTTCAATTTATTGGTTTCAAATCCTTGTAATTTCAATAACAAACGAGTTGTTGCAATTTTTTTGTTCTGATGTTGTGAACGCGAATCCATCGAAACAACTGAAATTCCACTTGGTTGATGTATCGCACGAACAGCCGAATTTACTTTGTTTACATTTTGTCCACCATTTCCAGAGCTTCGCATTGTTTGGTATATAATTTCATTCGGATTGATTGAATTTTCTTTCGGAATTTCTAATTCAAAACAACCAATAAACCAATTTTTTCGTTGATGAAATTTTCGGTATGGACTTTTACCAATCCATAAAATTGCTCCAAGCCAAGTTTTTAAAAACGTGTTTAAATCATTTCCTTCAAGTTCTATAATCACAGATGAAAGTTGATGAAAATCTTTATCCATTTCTCTTTCAATTATGTCAAACTTAATTTCAGATTTTGTGCACGCTTCCGAAAACTTTTTAAAAACATTAGTCACCACAAAATTGCATTCCGCTGGTCCTCTACCCGATGTAAGTTGAATAATTTTTTTCCTCATCATTATTTATCCATTCGTACAATTTTCGGTGTAAAAGTTCCCAACACTTTCACTAATTCAGTCTGTAAATTCATCACCGTTTTTATGTTTTTATATGCCAAAGGTGCTTCATCTACACTTCCGCCAATCAGCTCAATTCCTGCATCTTTCAATTGTGAATTCATAAAACTTTTAGTAATTGTTGATTTACATTTCGCACGCGACATTTTTCGTCCCGCACCATGCGAAGCCGAATTAATACTCAATTCATTTCCCAAACCTTCAACAATGTAACCGTTCGCGGTCATCGAACCTGGAATAATTCCTAAAATTCCTTTTCCAGCTGGCGTCGCTCCTTTACGATGAACAATTCGTTCCGTTCCTTCAACCATTTCTTTCCACGCAAAATTGTGATGATTTTCGATGTTAAAAACGATACGTTTTCCCAAAGCTTTCGCAATTCTTCGGTGAATATCATCGTGACAAGCCTTGGCATATTCGCCAGCCAAATTCATCGCTGCCCAATATTCTTGGCCATCGTACGTGTCCAAATCTAACCAAGCCAAATGCTGAACTTGCTTCGGAAGTGGACATTGTTTCGTCGCCAAATACGTATAATGTTTTGCAATATTTGCACCCAAACCACGCGAACCACTATGCGATAAAACAGCCAAATATTCTCCTGGAATCAAGTTCCATTCAGGTTTTACCTCATCTAATTTCACAATCCCAAATTCAACAAAATGATTCCCTCCACCAGAAGTTCCTAATTGTTGATAAGCTTTTGTTTTTAAACTTTTCAAGATTGGAATTTCATCAAAAATAGAACGTTCAAAAATTTCATGATCCGCTTTTAGTTTATGCGTTTCATACATTCCGAATTTGGTATGATCTTGCAAAATCTGAATCAATTTATGCGATTTTCCTTTCAAAAAACTAGCTGGCAAATCGTAAACCGAAAGACTCATTCTACAACCAATATCCACACCAACTCCATAAGGAATCACCGCATTATCCGTCGCTAAGACACCTCCGATTGGCAATCCATACCCCGAATGCGCATCTGGCATCAAAGCTCCTTTTACCGAAATTGGCAATTTCAATGCATCATATAATTGAAATTTTGCTTGCTCGTCAATTTCATTTTCTCCAAAAATCGAAAAAGGTGAACGCGTTGTTTTTAATTCTTGTAATCTAACCTCAACTGGTTTTATTAATCCTTCCGCAACTTTTCCCCAAATTCCGTGACCGATGTATTTTTCTGGCTCAAGTAAAACTTCTTTTGCTTCGTTAATAATCGTTTGTTTCTTTTCTTTTTTTCTGTATCGATGAATTTGCCCAATTGCAATATTGATCGAATTATTTTTTGGAAAGCCTATTTTTATAAAGTCCTTTCCAGAGATTTTATTTCCCATGATTAATATCTTTTAGATAACTGATGTTCTTTTTCCATCAGCATTTCAGCGATTTCAATCGCTAAATTTTTATTATTAAAAAATTTCCTTTTTGTAAAAGGATTTTTAAATTTTGGTTTTCGTTCATACGAATACCCTCCTCCAACTATTTTCTTTAAAAGGATTCCTTGATTTTTATACTTGTCAAAAAAATGATCGATTTGCGCTTCTTCGCGCTTCAAATCAATATCAAGCGGTTTGTAATACGTAATCATATTTGGTTTTATAATCAATCGAAAACGCCACGGTTGTAGAAATTCATAAATTCCTTTGAAACGTTTTGTCTTGGGATCATACACCTGAATACACACAAAATATAGACGTTCTTCATCATTCAAAATTGAATACGGACCTGAATATTCGTAAGGTTGCAATTGTTTCAACTCTTGAATTCTCTGAACATAAATTCGCTTTCCGTTTCGTTTTCGTTTTTTTACAAACTTTCGCGTTTCTGCATATTGAGAAGTATTTATTTTCTTTAGAATTTGAGTAAAAAACTCAATCTCATTTTCTTTTTTAATATCTTCTCTCAATACAAAATATCGCTCAAAACCTTTTTGACACGGCTCTTTTAAAAGAACAAGCGGAATTTCTTTTTGTTCTTTAAAAATTTCTTTTTGACGTTTATATTTCTCTCTTACATTTTTTTCTTTCGTTGTTTTTACACTTCTTTTCCTCGCTCTTTTTGTTCGTAATTGAGTAGAAAAGAAAATTGAATCTTCCATAAAATGGATTATTTAATTGCAAATAATTATTTTGAAATAATTAGCGCTAACTATTTCTTCTTCGGAAGTTTTTAGAAGTTATTCTGAATCTAGAATGGAATAATAAAAGAAAAAGCCCGAAGAATCCTCCGGGCTTTTGATATAATAAGTAAATTATTTACGATTTATAAGCACGAAGAATGCTCATTGCAAAATCTGTTGCAATAGCTAAAAACTGATATGTCGTTTCTTTGAACATTTTATTTCTTCGTTATTAAATTGTTATACGTTATGATTTTTATCAGTGCAAATTTAAGTCAATAAAATTCACATTTCCAAATCCTTTGTGAAATTTCACTAAAAATAGGGAGAAAAATATTATTGATTTTTAACATTCATTGTATCATACAACGAATAAATTTTTAGATTCTGAATTGTGTTTTTTCCACTAATAATACGAGATTCATTCGGAATTAAATCAAAAAAATTATCATCAAATTGATTATTTTCATCAAGTAAATAAACATCTTTTGCCAAAACATTTGTCGAAATTTCGAATTGGTTATGACTGATCTTTTTGATTTTAATTGTTGATTTTGTTAAAGCTAAATCTTTCGGTTTTTCGAAGAAATAATTTCTCGAATACTTTTCTCCATTTGATTCAAATTCAATTCGAAGAAAAGCTTTAGTTGAAGAAGTTCCTTTCAAAATTTCATCAGTTAATTCCATTATCTTGGTTGAAGAATTTGATGAAATAATTACATCTTTATCGTTAGTCCAACGTTTATTTCCATTAAAATCGATTATAGAAAATTTTACTTTTCCTTTCAAATCTTTCAATAAGTCATTTACGATATAAATTTTGTACACATTTTCTTCTTTTTCTACTGAAATTAGCACATTTTCGAAACTTCTTTTCACTTGATAATGTAACGCTTTCCAATTTCCTAATTTATCCAAAGACGACCACGAAGTTACTGGCCAAACGTCATTCAATTGCCAATACAAACTTCCCATATTATAAGGTTTTGCACGTCGATGTGCTTCAATTGCCAACTGAATTCCGCGTGCTTGTAACAATTGAGAAACGTAGTTATACTGCACAAAATCGGTCGGAACAACATAATCTCGCTGCATATATTCGTTGATTGTTTCCCAACCTTTTGGATGTTTTTGATGCGCTAAAATTATTGCAGAATTTTTACTCAATGTATCTTTTTCAGAAAACATTGATTTCACCGTTTTCAACGTTGGCATTCCTTGAAAACCATATTCAGAAGCAAAACGTGGAACTTTTTTTTCATACGTTTCAAACGGTTCCATTCCCCACCAAACGCCCCAATAATGCGAATCTCCTTGCGTCAAACTTTCTTTTCTTCCCCAACCAACCGAAGGTGAAGACGGCCAATAGCGATTCTCTGATTTTGGTAAAATCGAATCTAAAACATTCGGAATAATATAATGAAAAGTCGTTTGATAATCTTTCCAAATACTCAACGAATCTTGTTTCGACCAGCCCATTTGTTTCTGATATCCCCAATTTTTCCACGCTTCATCAATTTCATTATTTCCACACCAAAGCGCAATAGAAGTATGATTTTTTAGGCGATTCACTTGATCAATTGTTTCTTGTTTTACATTGTGAAGAAAATCTTGATCGCCAGGATAAAAAGCACAAGCGTACATAAAATCTTGCCAAACCAACAAACCTTTTTCGTCGCATAATTCATAAAAATAATCGTCCTCATAAATTCCACCACCCCAAATACGAATCATATTCATATTGGCTTCAACCGAACTATTTATCAACTTTTCATAATCATTTTTTGAAACTCGTGAAACAAAATTATCTTGCGGAATATAATTTGCACCTTTCATATAAGTTGGAACCCTATTCACTTTAAAATAAAACCTAGAGCCAACTTCGTCTTTTTCTTTTACCAATTCTATCGTACGTAAACCAAATTTTAAATACTTAAATATCTGTTCATTCCCTTGTTTAATTTTGAATTGATAATCGTATAAATACTGTTCGCCCATTCCATTTGGCCACCATAATTTTGGATTGTGAATCGTTTCATCAATCGAAAAATGATTAATTCCTTTGGTTAATTTTTGAGTGATTATTTTCTGATTAAAATTAATTTCTACAGCTGTATTTTGTTCCGATTGGATAATAAATTTAAACTTTACTTTCGCTTGATTTTTATCCAATTTGACAATTTCATAAGACAAGTCATTCAGTTTTAAATTATTCCAAGAAATAAGTTCAATTGGTTTATAAATCGCAACCGTTACCAATCTTGGTCCCCAATCCCAACCATACTGATATTGCGCTTTTCGAGTAAAAACACGCTCACCTTCTGGTATTTATATGGAAGAAGATTTGCTAATCGTTTTCCTTCATTAGGCGACGATTTGAATTGTATTTCGAGCAAATTATTTTTATCTTTCAGTAAATCTTTGACCGAAACTTCCCAAATTCGAAACATATTATTCGCATCCAGAATTAATTTTCCGTTCAGAAAAACTTTTGCATATGTATCCAATCCATTAAATTTTAACTGAATATTTTGCGCTTTTCGTTCGGCTTCAGTCAAATCAAAAGAAGTTTTGTAGTTCCAATCTTCGTTTTCTACCCATTGCACTTTTGCATCATTAACGTCTTTGTAAGGATTTGGAATAATATTATTTAACATCAAATCGGTATGAACAGAACCAGGAATCTCAGCTTTCAGCCATTTTGAATCTCCTTTTTGTTGAAAGGTCCAATTCTCTAAATTCAAATTTCGAGTCGATTGAGCAGAAAGTTGAATAAATGTAAAAAAAGTAATAACAAAAAATAGTAATCTCCTCATTTTGTGCTGATTTTCATAAGGATAAAATTAGGTTTAAAATTCATATAAACACAAAAGAGATTATTAAAAACAATTTCTTTTGTTGAATACATAATATAGGCTTCGTTAATTATGGGAATAATGAATATGCTAAACTTAGGTTGACTCGGCTATATTTGAATTTCAGAAAAAAGCAACTGATTATTCAACCGATTTGTACAATCAAGATCAAGCGGAAACTACAAAAAAATGGAAATGATTCTTCTATCAATTTAAAACAAGTTATGCGAGAAGAAAATTTAATGGATAATGATTTTGAAAGTGCTAAATTTAGAATTCAAGAATTACATCCAAACTTTTTCAAAACGCTAAACGAGCATTCTAAACAAAAGCTAACTCCTCTTGATTTGAAATATTGTTCGTATATCTATCTTGGTTTAGACACCAAACAAATTGCGACTCTTCTTAATATTGAACCAAAAAGTGTACGAATGACAAAGTATCGTTTGAAGCAAAAATTTGGTCTCGTAAAAGAAGATGAATTATATACTTTTTTTCATCGGATAATTGCCTAGATTTATTTTTTAGTAAAAAACACACTTCAACTCTCGTTAATTTATTAAAATATAATTCATAATATTTTTCAAAATACTTGCAGTCTGCACGGAAAAGATTATTTTTGCCTATTCGACAAATAGAATATGAAAAATATCCGTAATTTCTGTATTATCGCCCATATTGACCATGGTAAAAGTACCTTGGCCGATCGTTTATTGCAAGTAACAAACACGATTTCTGATCGTGAGTTACAAAATCAAACTTTAGACGATATGGATTTGGAACGCGAACGCGGAATCACAATTAAATCGCACGCCATCCAAATGGAATATGAAAAAGATGGTGAAAAATATATTTTAAATTTAATTGACACTCCTGGTCACGTGGATTTTTCTTACGAGGTTTCTCGTTCGATTGCCGCTTGTGAAGGAGCTTTGTTAATTGTAGATGCTGCACAAAGTATACAAGCACAAACCATTTCTAACCTTTATTTGGCTTTAGAAAATGATTTGGAAATCATTCCAGTTTTGAACAAAATCGATTTACCTTCTGCAAATCCAGAAGAAGTAACAGACGATATTGTTGATTTGATTGGTTGTGATCCCGAAGATGTTTTGCGTGTAAGTGGAAAAACAGGTGAAGGTGTGTTAGAATTGTTACACACAATTATCGAGAAAGTTCCTGCACCAGTTGGTGATCCAGATGCACCGTTACAAGCCTTGATTTTTGACTCTGTTTATAATCCTTTCCGAGGAATTGAAGCTTTTTACAAAGTGGTAAATGGAGAAATCAAAAAAGGAGATCAAGTAAAATTCATGGCTACCAACAAAAAATATGGTGCCGATGAAATTGGAACATTAAAACTGAATCAAGTTGAGAAGAAAGTCATTAAAACTGGAGATGTAGGTTATATTATTTCTGGAATTAAGGAAGCTTCTGAGGTAAAAGTTGGAGATACAATTACATTAGTTGAGAATCCTGCAAGCGAAGCTATTGATGGTTTCGAGGAAGTAAAACCAATGGTTTTCGCTGGTATTTATCCGGTTGACACAGAAGATTACGAAGATTTGCGTGCTTCTATCGAAAAGTTACGTTTGAATGATGCTTCATTAACTTTTGAAGCTGAATCTTCTGCTGCTTTAGGTTTCGGTTTCCGTTGTGGATTCTTAGGAATGTTACACTTAGAAATTATTCAGGAGCGTTTAGAACGTGAGTTCAACATGACGGTAATTACAACTGTTCCTAACGTTTCGTATGAAGCGTACTTGGAAAAAGATCCAGAAAAAATGATTCCGGTTCATAATCCATCTGAATTACCAGATCCATCAGGATTAAATCGTGTTGAAGAACCATATATTCGAGCAGCAATCATTACAAAATCTGAATTCGTAGGTCCTGTAATGAGTTTATGTATTGAGAAACGTGGTGAATTACAATCTCAAAACTATTTAACTCAACATAGAGTAGAAATGATTTTCAATATGCCTTTGGCTGAAGTTGTTTTCGATTTTTATGATCGATTAAAATCTATTTCAAAAGGATATGCATCGTTTGATTATGCACCTTCTGGAATGAAAGCTTCAAAATTGGTAAAAGTTGACATCATGATTAACGGTGAAGTTGTAGATGCTTTATCTGCCTTAATTCACGTTGATAATGCCTACAATATTGGAAAGAAAATGTGTGAAAAATTACGCGAATTAATTCCTCGTCAACAGTTTGATATTCCAATTCAAGCCGCGATTGGTGCAAAAATTATTGCGCGTGAAACAATCAAAGCATTACGTAAAGACGTTACTGCAAAATGTTATGGTGGTGATATTTCTCGTAAACGTAAGTTATTAGAAAAACAAAAAGCTGGTAAGAAGAAAATGCGTCAAATTGGACGTGTAGAAGTTCCCCAATCTGCATTCTTAGCTGTTTTGAAATTGAATGATTAAAATTCTTTTTATATACCAAAAGCCGTTCTAATGAACGGCTTTTTTTGTAACAATTGGTAAAATATTTATACTAATAAATTAAGCATCAACATTATGAAAAATTTATTAAAATTAGAACAATTAGCAATTTTAATTGTAACGCTAATCATCTATTATAAACTTGATTATTCCTGGTTTTTGTTTGCAATTCTTTTTCTTGCTCCCGATATTTTTATGTTAGGTTATCTTTTTGGAAATAAGATTGGCGCAATATCTTATAATTTTATTCATAATTATTTTACGACAATTTCATTGATTCTCATTGGTTATTTTTTACACATTGAATGGTGTTTAATGATTGGATTAATTTTTTTCGCTCATATTGCGTTAGATCGTTTTTTAGGATTTGGTCTCAAAAAATATGATGGTTTCAAATCCACTCATTTAGATAATTTATAACATCACAACCTCATCTGTTGAACCTTTTTCTAAAATTTCTAAAATACTTCGCATCGTAATTTCTGAAATTTGTTCCAACGCTTCTTGTGTAAAAAAAGCTTGATGCGCAGTTACCAAAACATTTGGAAAACTCATCAATCGCTGAATCATGTCATCCTGAATAATTTCTGCTGATAAATCTTTGAAGAATAATTTTTCTTCTTGTTCATAAACATCAATTCCCAAATAACCAATTTTATGATTTTTTAAAGCTTCAATCGCTTCATGTGTATTAATTAATCCTCCTCTACTCGTATTAATAATCGTTACGCCATCTTTCATCATCGCAATCGTTTCTTGATTAATCATGTAATGATTTTCTGGCGTCAGAGGACAATGCAACGAAATAATATCTGAGCTTTTAAACAACGTATTCAGCTCCACATATTCCACGCCATTATTCATCAATTCTTGATCTGGATACAAATCATACGCAATAATCTTACATCCAAAACCTTTCGCAATATTGATAAAAGCTTTTCCTATTTTTCCTGTTCCTACAATTCCAATTGTCTTCTGAAAAAGATTGAAACCAAGCAAACCGTTCAATGCAAAATTTTGTTCACGAACGCGATTATAAGCTTTATGCGTTTTTCGGTTCAATGTTAACAACATCGCCATTGTATGTTCTGCCACAGCCTCAGGAGAATATGCAGGAACGCGACAAACTTTAATTCCAAATTCTTTCGCAGCTTCCAAATCGACATTGTTAAAACCAGCACATCTCAAAGCTATAATTTTAACGCCTTTTTTTGCTAAAATTTCAATAACTTGGCGATTCACTTTATCATTCACAAACACACAAACTGCCTGCTCATCTTCAATCGCGTTTACGATATGCGGACCTAAATGTGTTTCATAAAAATTAAGTTCAAAACCGTAATTTTTATTTTCAGCCTCAAAAAAAGTTTTGTCATAAGGCTTAGACGAAAAGAAAGCTATTTTCATTAAATTATTTTTAACTAATTTACGTTTTTAATTAATTGTAAATTAGTTTATACTTAATTATTATAAATTTTTAAATCATTCAAAATTAATTCATCTACTATATTTGATATTTTACTAAAAGCTATAAGCTGATGAATAAAAATTTCTAACTTCGTGAAAATTCAAACTCACACATGAAAAATATACTTTTATCAACAATCACATTAGCTTCTTTTACAGCTTTTGGACAAAATATTTCGAATCAAACCATTGATCAAGTCACAGAAAATGCCATGAAAACTTTTGATGTTCCTGGAATGTCTGTTGCGGTTATCAAAGATGGAACAATTGTACATTCGAAAGGTTATGGTGTAAAATCGCTTAAAACGGGAGAAAAAGTTAAGTCTAATACAAATTTTGGAATTGCTTCTAACTCGAAAGCTTTTACAGCAGCGGCCTTGGCAATTTTGGTTGATGAAGGAAAAATAAAGTGGGATGATAAAGTGATTACGCACATTCCTGAATTTAAGATGTACAACGATTATGTAACCAAAGAGTTCACAATTCGTGATTTATTAACGCATCGCAGTGGATTAGGTTTGGGTGCTGGAGATTTGATGGTTTGGCCTGATGGACACAATTTCACTCCAAAAGATATTATTTCTAATATTCAATATTTAAAACCAGTTTCAGATTTTCGTGTCAAATATGATTATGATAATTTATTATACATTATTGCAGGAGTTGTGATTGAACGAGTTTCGGGGCTGTCTTGGACAGATTTTGTAACAAAAAGATTGTTGGAACCAATTGGAATGACGAATACTGCAGCGAATTGGCATTTGCTAAAAGACAAGAAAAATGCAATTGATCCACACGTTCCGATTGACGGAAAATTACAAGTCATTGATCGTTATACGAACACCATTTTTGATGCAGCTGCAGGAATTTATTCGAATGTAGATGATATTGCAAAATGGTTGCAATTCAATTTAGATAAAGGAAAAGTGAATGGAAAACAAATTATTTCGGAAAAACAAATGAACGAAATGATAACGCCACAAACTTTACAACCAAATCGTACAACTCCACCTTATAATTCATTATTCAAAGCCTATGGTTTGGGATGGCAATTGCAGGATATGAACGGAAAATTGGAAGTTTCGCATACTGGTGGATTGGAAGGAATTGTAACACAAACGATGTTTTATCCTCAAGAAAAATTAGGAATTGTGATTTTGACTAACCAACAATCGGGTGCAGCTTTCCGAGCAATTTCGAATACAATCAAAGATTTTTACTTAAAAAATCCATCTACAGATTGGGTAAAAACGTATGATGATATGATGAAGAAAAATGTGGAAGAAGCCGATGTTATTACTGATGAAGTTTGGAAAACAGTTGAAGCAAATCAAAAAAATAAAGCCATCAAATTTGATTCAAAAAGCGTAATCGGAACGTATAAAGACAATTGGTTTGGTGATGTTGTAATTTATGAAAAGAAAGGAAAAATCATTTTTGAATCGAAACGTTCGCCTCAATTAACTGGTGAAATGTCATTTTACAAAGACAATACTTTTGCAGTAAAATGGTACAATCGTTATTTCCATGCAGACGCTTTTGTTTATGCAGAAATGAAAGATGGAAAAATGACAGGTTTCAAAATGAGAGCCATTTCTCCGTTAACAGATTTCAGTTACGATTTCCAAGATTTAGATTTTACGAGAAAATAAATTTTAATAAATACTAATCAATTACGAAGTTCGAAATTCGAACTTCGTTTTTTCTATTAAAAATGAAATTCAAAGGTTACGCATATGGGCTAATATCGTCCATATCTTATGGATTAATTCCATTATTTATCCTTCCTATAAAACAAGCAAATTTTTCGATGGATACCACATTATTCTATCGATTCTTTTTTTCTGCATTGATTGTCGGAACATATTTATTCATCAAAAAACAATCATTCAAAATAGATGTGAAACAGATTCCATTTTTAATCATTTTAGGATTATTGTACGGAATCTCAGCGGATGCTTTATTTTTAGGTTATGATTATTTAACTCCTGGAATTGCCTCCACATTATTATTCGTTTATCCGTTGATTGTTGCCATCATAATGGCTGTTTTCTTCAAAGAAAGAATTACAATTTCAACTATTGTAGCCATTGTTTTTGTACTGGCTGGTGTAATTTTACTAAGTTTCAAAGAAGGAAAATTCGAGCTAAATCCAATCGGATTAGGAATTGTATTTATCAGTGCTTTGGGGTACGGATTATATATTGTGACAGTCAACAAATCGAAAGTACGAGATATAAAAGGCTTTACATTAAGCTTTTATTCGTTTCTATTTACAACGATTTATTACGCAATAAAAATGATTCTTCACAAAGAATCTTTCATTTTACCATCATTAGAATTAACCTTCAACTTTTTTACATTTGCCTTTGTAACGACAGTTATTTCGAGCATCGCTTTGATTTATGCGATCAAAAATATTGGTTCTACAGCCACTTCTATTCTTGGCGCATCAGAACCTGTGGTTGCCGTT
This sequence comes from Empedobacter sp. GD03861, assembly GCF_029840885.1. Taxonomy (NCBI): domain Bacteria; kingdom Pseudomonadati; phylum Bacteroidota; class Flavobacteriia; order Flavobacteriales; family Weeksellaceae; genus Empedobacter; species Empedobacter sp. GD03861. The sequence goes on along the minus strand of NZ_JAOCDJ010000037.1, from coordinate 11,956 downwards.
GCTGTAAGTGTTATGATATTTGGTGAAGATTTTTCGCTGAGTTTAGCTTTAGGAATTTTTATGATTATTCTAGGCGTAACTCTGAATGTAATTGGTGATGCATATCAACAAAAAAGATTGAAGTAATTGTAAATCCTATTTTTAACTTTGCAGCAATGAAACAGAAATTTAATCCTGAAGGTTGGAATCGTATAGAGCATTTTAATATGTTCTCGAAAATGGATAATCCGTATGTCGGAGTTGTTGCGGAGGTTGAATGTTCTAAAGCGTACAAATTTGCCAAAGCAAATAAATTGTCTTTTTTCGCAGTCTATTTACATTGCTCGATGTTGGCAGAAAATAAGATTAATGAGTTTAAATATCGCATCGAAGATGATGAAATTTTTGTGTACGATCATTTAGATTGCGGAACAACAATTGGTAGAAAAGACGGAACTTTTGGTTTTGCGTTGATGAATTTTACCGAAGATTTTAATGCATTTAACGCACAACTTCAAGAGCAAATACAAAGTGTAGAAAACTCGGTTGGTTTACACATCAAAAATGAAGAAATTACCATTGGTTTGGTTCGTCATTCTACGTTTCCATGGTCGAGATTTACGGGATTAGTGCAACCAAGTAATTTTGGAACAGGAGAATCTATTCCGCGAATTATTTTTGGAAAAGCGTATACGCAAAATGATAAAATGTATATGCCTGTTTCGGTTGAAGCGAATCATGGTTTTGTAGACGGTTTTCATTTGGCGAATTATCTGCAAGAATTTGAATACGAATTAGGTAAATATTAGAAATAGTAAAAACGAATTTCGAGTTTCGAAATTCGTTTTTTTTATGGTTTATTCTGATTCTGTTTGTGGTTCATTTATTGGTTCAGGTAAAATTATCTTAATATTTGGAAAATATTTTTTATCTTCTTCTAAAATAAAATCTTTATCATACTCGTAATAATGTGATAATCTTTGCAAAATAAATTGATTAGATTCTAAATCTCTTTGAAATCTAATTTTATAACCTTTTATTTCATCTTCAAAAATATCAGTTTCTTCAAAAGGTACTTTAATTGCTTTATTTATATCTACAAATCCTTCAACAATTTTATCATCTTGATTGACTATTAATTTATAAATTATACCATTTATTTTAGTTTGTAAATATTTGTAATCACTATTCAAATTAATTTCTTTTGTTTCAGAAATATAAATGTACAAGTTATCCTCTGTAAAAATAATTCCTATATTTTCGACATTCAGATGATTTGATTTAGCTATTATAGTTGCTTGTTCTAATGCTTGATAAAAATTTTTATTTTTGATTTCTTTTGGAATCGAATTAATCTTGTTTGTTTGACAACCAAAGAAAAACAAAAGAATTAAAACTGAATAAATATATTTCATACAAGTGTTTTAATTAAAGATAATCAATTCACTGCAACTTTTTTATTTAGTTTTTTTGACCAAGAAAAAATATAAATCGTTCCGATAATTGAAGGCACAATCCAAAAATAAATATTATCTCCAAATCCAGCGCCTGCAACCAAAAACGCTGTTACTGAAGCGATATAAGCACCAACCATTTTTCCAACATGATTCATTGTCCATTTTTTATAATTCTCTGTATTCTTGTAAAAAACAAAATCTCGATAAGACATAAATCCTCCTAAAAACCCAAAAATTAAATACAATAATCCAATTGCATTGCTTTTGAAAAGTGGAAGTAATCCAAAAACAATCATCACAATAGATGTGATAAACATTGCTCCAGAAATGATTTTATCCAAATTATTAGAATAATTTTTACGCTTATAATTTAGAATTCTATTTCCAATCAAAATCATATAAATCGTGAAAATACCAATCATTAAAAGAAAAGAATTGTGGTGATTTGGAAAAGCACAAATAATTAACGAAAGAACAGAACTGACTAACATACCAATCGAAAATATTTTTCCCACTTTTTTGTGTGTCGAATTTCCTTTTTTTATAATCATAACAGCTGTACCAGCAACTAAACCAATTCCTCCAAAAAAAGCGTGAATGTAAATAATGATTTTGACTAAATTTTCCATAATGTGTTTATTTATTATGGAATAAAATTAAGTGAAGTCTTTTTTAATTTTAAAAATTATTAACCGAATTGTCGAATTTTACGGATGAATTGTATTACTCTTTTGTTTTCACTGTTTCTATAGCATCATTCATCAAATCAAACTCGTAGCCTTTGTACGCTAAATATGCTTTTACTTTGTTTATTTTCTTGAAAGATTCGCGCTCAGAAGCTAATAAATTGAACTTTTTCTGCGTTAAATACAATAAATTATTCCAATATTTATCCAAATCAATTTCTTCTTTAAATGCTTTTTCGATTAATTTTTGGTCAATTTGACGCATTTTTAATTCTTGACGAAGACGATTTCTTCCCCACATTTTTTGATTGACTTTTCCTCGAACAAAATTATGAACAAATCGTTCTTCATTCAGGAATCCGTAATGAATTAACTTAAAAAGAATCTCATCTTTCGCTTCTGGAATCAAATCAAAATCGCGTAGTTTTTTTTCCACTTCCCAATGACAACGATCTTGATAAAGACAATATTTTGCCATTTTATCTTTGATTTCATCAATCGTATAAATCTTTTTTGGGTTGTCTTTAGAGAAATTCATGTAACAAAGTTAAGATTTTAATGAGAGAATTATTTGATTAACTTTATAAGATACCAAAACAAGTTTAAGATGAATCAACAAAAAAACTGAATCATTTCTGATTCAGTTTTTATATTATTTATTTTAAATAGTTAAAAGAAAAATATGAATTTCTCAATTCTAATTTCTCAAATCTCGATACTATTTTTATTAAGCTTTTTGTAATTCTGCAATATATGCTGTTGGATTTTCTGCGTTGAAAACTGCCGAACCAGCAACTAAAGCGTCTGCACCAGCTTCTACCAATTTTGATGCATTTTGTACTCCAACTCCTCCATCAATTTCGATGATCACATTTGCATTAGCTTCTGTAATCATTTTTTTTAATTTTGATACTTTGTTGTATGTATTCTCAATGAATTTTTGACCTCCAAAACCTGGATTAACACTCATAATTAACACCAAATCTAAATCATTAATCACATCTTCTAAAACAGATACTGGTGTATGCGGATTAAGCGCCACTCCTGCTTTCATTCCTTCTGCTTTTATAGCCTGAATTGTACGATGTAAATGTGTACACGCTTCGTAATGAACAGTCAAAATATATGCGCCAACTTGTTTGAAAGTTGAAATATAACGATCTGGATCAACAATCATTAAATGTACATCCAAAACTTTATCTGTTAACGAATTTATTTTCTCAATAATTGGCATTCCGTAAGAGATATTAGGGACAAAAACGCCGTCCATTACATCTAAATGAAACCATTCGGCTTGAGAATTATTAACCATTTCGATGTCTTTTGCTAAATTCCCGAAATCGGCTGCTAAAATTGATGGTGCTACTATTGGCATAATCTTATTTGTTGTTTGTTTGTATTTTGTGATACAAAGGTAATGAAATAAAAAAATCGTTGAAAACTCAACGATTTATATTTTTTAGAAATTATAACCAACTCGAAAGCCTAAATCTAAAGCAACTCCTGTATTTGTACTTTTTACTTCTGATGTTGTATAATTATCAAAATCATAGTTTGTATATGTTTCTTGATAAAGAGAAAGTCCTAATCCTGTATAAAACTCGTAAAAAAAGTTTTGAGCAAAAGAACGTTTAAATCCGTAATTTAACGTAATAGAACCTTGCGGATTAACACCTAAATTATCACTATTAGACGTTGTTAACCAATCTGGTGTATAAGTTCCTTTTAAAGCAATATAATTACCAGAATTATTTTTGGTATTTTTTCCTTTTCCAATTCTTCGGTCAAAATTATAATAATAACGTCCTTCTAAAGCTATATTTGTTGTCAAAATATACTCAAAATCACTCCCATAAAAATCGCTATAACTGTATTTAAAACCTCCCAAATAATCTAAAGATCCAACAGCCGTAAAATTTTCGGATAAAGCTTTTTCATATTGAATTCCGATTCCAATAAAACTAACGTTTGCATTAAACAAATCTGTTGCTTTTTCTTGAGCAAATAGTGAAGTTGATAATAAGAGAGTAAATAATAGTTTTTTCATTTTCAGTGTTAATTAATACAATACGAATATAACAGAAAAAATGATTCAGTAAAATTATTTTTAATCCAAGAAAACTCTATTATCAATAAAGTTATAAGGTTCTTCGTCTTTCAATTCTTCGTTGATAATAAAATGAATCGAATCTTTTGACATAAAAATATAAGTGTAAATATCTGCCATTTCATCAGAATCTCTAAACTCATAATATTCATCACCAATAGTACACCAAACGCCTTCATCTTCAGAAAATGTAACGCAATCATCACTGTGAATGGTCTTAAAGTTAACTGTCATTGTACCGTCAACTTTTCTATTGACCATCCAACTATTTGTTTCACCTTTAAAAAATTTCCCATGATCGGTTCCAGACCAAATTCCAACAAATCGTTCATCTACATCCATAGATTTTATAAATTCTTTCATTTGGTTTTGATCTGTTTTATTCATCATAATTTCTATATTAAAATTAGCTTAAAAGTAGCCAATCTATACTTCTTCTCATCTCAAAAAGACTTAATTTGCAGCTCGGGATAAAAAAACAAATTTATGGAAAATAATATGCTTAATCAACATCCAGCAGATATTGCCGAACAATTAACTGCACTGAACGTAAAAGAAAGAAACATCGCTTTTTACTCGCTTTTGAATGATGATAAAGTTGAAGTATTCTCCTATTTTGAACCCGATATTCAGTACGAAATTGTAAAAAGTTTGACGGACGAAGATTTAGCCGAGGTTTTGAACAATCTTGATCCTGATGACCGAACAGAACTTTTTGAAAATTTCCCAGATCAATTAATCAAACATTCCATTAATCTTTTAAATCCTGAAGAACGCGCTACAGCACTGAATTTGATTGGATACAAAGAAGATTCGATTGCGCGTTTGATGACGCCAAATTATATTCAGGTAAAAGAACATTATACGGTAAAACAAGTTTTGGCGCATATCAAAAAATATGGAAAGAAAGCGGAAACGTTGACGTATATTTTTATTGTTGATGGAAAAAATAGATTGATTGATGATTTAAAAATTGGTGAAATTCTTTTGGCTGATGAAGACACGAAAGTAGAAAATTTGATCGATCATAATTTTGTTTCAATCAAGACGACGACTCCTTTAGAGGAAGCCTTAGAAGTTTTTGATAAATACGATCGTTCTGCGATGCCAATTGTGACAGAAAATGATGTTTTGGTCGGAATTGTAACCTTCGACGACATCTTGGACCGAATGAAAATGCGTGATACAGAAGATATTCAGAAATTCGGAGGGATGGAAGAATTGGATGTTTCGTATACTAAAACACCTATTGCGGAGTTAATCAAAAAGCGTGCAGGTTGGCTGGTTATCTTATTTATTGGCGAAATGTTTACTGCTTCTGCAATGAGTTATTATGACCAAGAAATCGAAAAAGCAGTTGTGTTGGCATTATTTGTTCCATTGATTATTTCGAGTGGTGGAAATTCTGGTTCTCAAGCGGCTTCACTGATTATTCGTGCGATGGCTTTGGGCGAATTGAAATTAAAAGATTGGTGGTATGTAATGAAAAAAGAATTTGCTTCGGGATTAATCTTAGGTGCAATTCTTGGATTTGTTGGTTTTATCAGAATCTTAATTTGGCAAAAAACTGGAATTTACAGTTACGGAGAATATTGGCTGTATGTAGCTTTAACAGTAGCTTTATCTCTAATCGTTATTGTTTTATGGGGAACACTTTCTGGATCTTTAGTTCCATTTATTTTGAGAAAAATTGGATTTGATCCCGCAACAGCATCCTCGCCTTTCGTTGCAACTTTGGTTGACGTTTCAGGATTGATTATTTATTTTACAATTGCTGCAATTTTACTAAGCGGAAAATTATTATAACGAAAAACTCCAACTAAATTTAGTTGGAGTTTTTCATTTATTTTTTTCTTGTATCAATAAATTCGTACGTTTCATTTTCTTGTTCAAAAGCCATATTAAATGCTTTAAACTTTATCTGATTTTCATTTAAAATCTGAAACTCATAAACATCTGTTGATTCAGAATCTTCGTGGTATTCGTAAAACTTATTATCTTTTACCCACCATTTTCCTTTTTCTATAGAATTTTCTGTTTTTCTTCCTTTCATTTTAGTTTTAAAATCCAAAACAAAAGTTCCGTCTGCATTTCTTGTCATTGCCCATTCTTTAGATAATCCTTTCACTTGATTATCTTTTTCCGAACCTATCCAAATACCTACAAAACGTTCGTCTGCTTCACCATCTGTCTGATCATATGCAAACCCATCTACAGAGCTTTCCATATCAAAGATTTTTTTCATGGTTTTAGCTTTATATACAGAATACTTTTCTTCATAATAATCTGTCAAATTATTACTTTTTTCTTCTGAATATTTAGTCGTTTTAAAACCTCTTGGTAATTTTCCTTTTTCTAATCTATACTCAATTTTATTTTCATTGATTTTATACAAATAAATATCATTGAAGTTTAATTCATTTCCTTCCTCAAAATACTGATTATTATCTGTCCACCAAGTTCCTGTTTCTTTTGCATAAATAGAATCTCGACCACTCAACAACTCAAAATATAAAATAAATGTTCCATCATTTTTACGGTTGATTAACCATTTTCCATCAATAGGATCAGCTTTTGTTTTAGGAATTGAAGAAGACCAAAATCCAACTAAATTTTGATCAACTTTCTTTTGACCGAAAGTATAAGTTGAAAAAAGTATAAGAGTAAATAGTAAAATAAAGTTTCTCATAAAGTGTTTTAGTATTTATAAAAAAAGCAGCTTATTTAGCTGCTTTCTTATGTTTCTATCGTCCAATATACGTTTTCAAAATCTTAGATCTTGAAGTATGTTTTAAACGACGAATTGCTTTTTCTTTAATTTGACGAACACGTTCTCTTGTTAAATCAAACGTTTCTCCAATTTCTTCTAACGTCATTGGATGTTGACCGTTTAATCCGAAGTATAAACGAATTAAATCAGCTTCGCGAGGCGTTAATGTTTGTAATGCACGCTCAATCTCTACACGTAAAGATTCAATCATCAATTGAACGTCTGGAGATGGAGATTCACCAATGTTTAATACATCGTATAAGTTAGAATCTTCTCCTTCTACTAATGGTGCGTCCATTGAGACGTGACGACCAGAGTTTTTCATCGACTCTTTTACATCACCTTCAGACATATCCAAAACTTCAGAAATTTCTTCTGCAGATGGGGCACGCTCATGTTCTTGTTCTAATAAAGCATAGGCTTTATTAATTTTATTGATCGATCCAATTTTATTTAATGGTAAACGTACAATACGAGATTGCTCTGCTAATGCTTGTAAGATAGATTGACGAATCCACCAAACCGCATACGAGATAAATTTGAAACCACGCGTTTCGTCAAAACGTTGCGCTGCTTTAATCAAACCTAAATTTCCTTCATTAATTAAATCTGGTAAACTTAAACCTTGATTTTGATATTGTTTCGCAACAGATACCACGAAACGTAAGTTTGCTTTTGTTAATTTTTCTAAGGCAACACGATCTCCTGCTTTGATACGTTGTGCTAACTCTACTTCCTCCTCCGCTGTAATCAAATCTACTTTACCAATCTCTTGTAAGTATTTATCCAACGACGCAGTTTCACGATTTGTTACCTGCTTTGTAATTTTAAGCTGTCTCATTTAACTAAAACCCTCCTATTATTAATGATTATTATCAATTTCTTTTGGCATTTTATCAACACCACTATATATGTATACGCAGATAACTGAAAAAGGTTACAAAATATTGTAAAATATTTCAGAATTAATATCTTAAAACTTCGTAAATCATTTGTGCAGAGAGTTTCGCTGTGGAGTTATCAACATCAAAAAGCGAATTATATTCAACTAAATCAAATATTTTCACTTTGTTTGAGTTCATTAGAACCTTCAAAATATATTTAACCTGAAAAGGTGTCAAACCATTAATTGTCGTTGCACTTACACCTGGCGCATAAGCTGCATCAAAAACATCCATATCCAACGAAACATAAAGCACATCAAATTGTTGAACAATCGTTTTCAAATCATCTAATACTTTATTCAAATTGAAATGCACTTCATCTGCCAAAATAAAATTAACTCCTATATTTTCAGCACGTTGAAATAATGCTTTCGTATTTCCTAATTCTTGAATACCGATTGGAATATAATTGAACTTCATTTCATTTTCTTCGCAATACTTTGCCATTTCGTAAAAAGGCGTTCCAGAAGTTGATTGCGGATTTGGCGTTCTCAAATCAAAATGCGCATCAAGATTGATAATTCCAATATTTTTGTATGATTTTGCTAAAGCCAAAAAATCACCCAAAGCTGTTTCGTGTCCACCACCAATTACAATCGGAAAATGATTTTGTTGGATAATTTTATCCACTTGATTGATTTGTTCTTCACGTGCAGATTCTAAATTATTATCATCACAATGAATATTTCCAGCATCAAAAATAAAATCAGTTTCGGAAAAATGTAAAGGTAAATTCGCCAAACTTTTTCGAATCAAATCTGGTGAATCTTTCGCACCAATTCTACCCTTATTCCGTTTAACACCTTCTTCCGAACAAAATCCTAACAGTACTTTTGGTTGAACAGATGATGATTCAAATTTATCATAATCAGAAATTACTTGATGAATTCTTAAACCTAATTCTCCATCTTCAGAATCAATTCTTCCTGTCCAATTTTCTTGATTAAATGGTGTTTTTTGCATGATTAATAAAATTTAGGTAACGACAAATTATATTTTACAGTAACAATACGAATTGCGGCAATAATAGCTCCCGAAACAATAAAATTGATATTACGATCTAATCCAAAACTTTCAAAAATTAAATACATTACACCTCCTGCGACACATGCCATTGCATAAATTTCTTTCACAAAAACTGTAGGCGTTCTATTCATCAAAACATCTCTTAACATTCCTCCCATTACAGCGGTCATCATTCCCATCATCACAGAAATAAAATCATTTGCGCCCAAAGAATGCGCTTTTTCCAAACCTACAATTGTAAATAAAGCAATTCCCAATGTATCGAAAAGCATTAATGTTATTCTTAATCGTGAAAAATATTTAAAAAATAATCCTGCCAACAAAATTCCAGCAAAAACTGCGTAAATGACATTCATATCATTTATCCAAACTAACGGATAACTGTTAAGAAATAGATCGCGTAAAGTTCCACCACCAACAGCCGTTATAAAAGCAAAACAAGCAATTCCGAACCAATCATGTTTTTGTCTTTCATCTCCAGCTAAAGCACCAGAAATAGCAAACACAACCGTCCCAAATAATTCAAAAATGTATTGAATTTCCATCTATAAAAAATTAGTTCGCTAAGATACGAATCTATAAATTAATGGCTTTTGAATTTCGGTAATGATAAGTTATACTTAATTGCAGTCAAACGAATTGCGACAATTACAGCCCCCGAAATAAAGAAATTGATGTTACGATCAAGTCCCAATTTCCATAAAATCATATAAATAACTGCACCACAAAGACATGCAAACGCATAAATTTCTTTCTTGAAAATAATAGGAACTTCGTTCAACATCATATCGCGAATAATGGATCCAAAAACCGCCGTAAACATTCCCATTACAGGTGCAATTACAGGATGAATTCCAAGATTTAGAGCTTTTTCTAAACCAACAATCGTAAATAAAGCAATTCCTAACGTATCAAAAAGCATAAATGTTTTACGAAGTTTCAACAGAGGCTCATAGAAAATTGCCGCTAAAATAACACCAATCCCTACTGCATAAATAAGATTAACATCCTTTATCCACATAATTTCAACGGAAAGTAAAATATCACGAATTGTACCACCTCCAATTGAAGTTAGGAAAGCAATAAAGGTTACACCAAACCAATCGTTACCAGATTTTTCATCTGCTGCTAAAGCGCCCGAAATTCCAAAAAAAAGTGTACCAAATAATTCGAAAAAATATTGAATCTCCATTTCTATTGTATTAAATCATATTGTGTTGTGCTCTGTCAAAAATAAACACTTTTCTTTTTTAACGATGTTTAAATATACAATCGAAAATAAAAAAAGACCAACACATTTGTTAGTCTTTTTGTTAATATTAATAATAATTTGTTTTTTCTAATTGCTTTTCATCAATCGGATCTTCATCCAAATAGCGTTCTAAACTATCATCCAACTCTTTCATCCAAGGTGTGTGATGTTTTTCTGCTTTCGTTTCGTCCATAACTGAGGTATAGGTTTTATCTCGATAAGTTAAAATATTTTCTTCTTTATCTTTTAACCAAGATTTGAACATATTAGCAACTTTATCCAAATCGAACATAGGATAATCAGTTAAATGAATTAAATCCTTCAAATAATCAGTTTGAAAATCAACATGATCATCAGCAGAAATCGATTGTTTTTCATAATCAACCCATTTCTGAATATCTTTTTGAATATCCTGTTTTGAAGGTAAATCAATTCGTCCCAAAATATAATCACGTGCAAACCATGCTTGTGCATCAAACATATTAAATGTGTAATATTGATCCTGCATTCCCAAAAATAACAATTGAGCATTAACATCTGATATTACACCTTTATACATTCCTTCTGGATACAAACAATTTTTTGTTTTTAGACGCAAATTATCTGGTAAAAACGGAAATTTGTGTTGATAACCTGTACACATAATCACTGCATCAAATTCTTTTGATGTTCCGTCTTTGAAAAATGCTTTCTTATCTTCAAAATGTGTGACCAAAGGCAATTCTTCTATTCCATTTGGCCATTTACAATCAATTGGATTTGTACGATAAGAAATTGTGACCGATTTAGTTCCGTGTTTATAGCATTGTACCGCAATATCCTCTGCCGAATAACTACTCCCAATCAATAAAATTTCTTTGCCTCTAAATGGATCAGCTCCACGGAAATCATGCGCATGCATTACATTTCCTGTATAATTCTCGATACCTTTAAAATAAGGCATATTTGGTGTAGAAAAATGCCCAGTTCCGACAATTAAATAATCGAAATACTCTTCGAACGTTTCATTTTTCTTTAAATCATCAAAAACAACGCGAAACTGTTTTTTATCCTCTACATAATCTACCCACCTTGCAACGGTATTAAACTGAATGTACTTTCGCGCATTACTTTGTTTAATTCTCCCTTCTATATAATCGAATAATACTTCTCTAGGTGGATAAGAAGATATTGTTTGCCCAAAGTGTTCAGAAAATGTATAATCTGCAAATTCTAAACATTCTTTTGGTCCATTCGACCATAAATATTTATACATACTGCCATGCAATGGCTCTCCGTATTTACCTACTCCTGTACGCCAAGTGTAGTTCCACATTCCTCCCCAGTTGTCTTGCTTCTCAAAACATTTAATTTCTGGAATTTTGTTACCTTTCTTTTCTTCTGACTCAAATGCTCTTAACATTGCCAAACCACTTGGTCCAGCCCCGATAATGCCTACTTTTAAACTCATGAATTGTTTTTAATTAAACTTATATGAACTACTCAACTATCATTCGATAGTAATTGATTTTTATGTCTGAAACGACCTGATATAGAAACAAACTTCTATAAAAACTGTGTAAAACAGAATAGAATGAGTAATCTAATGATTACAACATATAAAGAGATAGAAAACCTCTTGCTGAATAAATAAAATTTTATTCAAATTAAATTATTCTTCAATGTACTAAAATTATAGCAGATGGACAAATATTAATAAAACATAATGATAAGCGTAATTATTATGGCGTTCCCT
>NZ_JAOCDJ010000036.1:0-25009 GCF_029840885.1 Empedobacter sp. GD03861 | reverse complement strand
TTTATAGAACTAAAAAGGACTTCAATTAGAAGTCCTTTTGTTATTTTTCTCTTTCGATAACGTATTTCACCATTGTTTCTAATGATTTTCTATATTCATTATCCGGAAATTCATATAGTATATCTAAAGCCTCTTGGCTATATTGTTTCATCATTTTTTGCGTGTATTCAATTCCGCCATGATCTTTCACATACTGAATAATTTCTCGTACACGTTTTTTGTCATTGTTATAACGTTTTACCGAATTAATCAACCATTTTTTGTCTTTTTCATTCGCTGTATTGATTGAATAAATCAACGGTAACGTCATTTTTTGTTCTTTAATATCAATACCAACAGGCTTTCCAATGGCATTAGAAGTGGTATAATCAAACAAATCATCTTTGATTTGGAATGCAATTCCAACCAGTTCACCAAAGCGATGCATTTTCTTCGCAACTTCTTCCGAACAACCAACAGAACGCGCACCAGCTTCACAACAAGCCGCAATAAGCGTAGCCGTTTTCATTCGGATAATTTCGAAATAGACATCTTCTGTAATATCAAGTTTTCGCGCTTTTTCGATTTGCAATAATTCACCTTCCGAAATTTCCTGTATCGCAACCGAAACAACTTCAAGTAAATCAAAATCTTTGTTTTTAGTCGAAATAATTAAGGTCTTTGACAAAAAATAATCTCCCACCAAAATAGCTACTTTATTCTTCCAAATCGCATTAAGTGAAAAGAAACCACGACGCAATGTACTATCATCCACTACATCATCGTGTACTAAAGTTGCGGTGTGAATAAGCTCGATAAAAGAAGCTGCACGATAGGTACGTTCTTGTACTTCGCCATTTAATTTTGCAGTTAAAAATACAAACATCGGACGCATTTGTTTTCCTTTTCTGCGCACGATATAATTGGAAATACGGTCAAGAAGCGAAACATTACTCTTCATCGATTCGAAGAATTTCTGTTCAAACAATTTCATTTCCTCCGCGATCGGAGCTTTAATCAAATCTACCGTGTTACCCAAAATTTATTTTTTTAATTCGTAAAATTATTGATGCAATGTACAACCTGTTTTGCATAGAATCCTTTATAGTTAAATTCCTCTCCGCTAAAACAAATTTTGTTTTCGGTTGGCAAAACTGAAATACCTTCCAATTGTCCCAACTGTGTCGTGAAGCCCAAAGGTAAACTTATTTTTTTAACTTGAGAAGTGAAGAATAACTGATTGTTATCTTTTGGCAAATCGAACCAATTGATAAAAGTTAACGCTTCTTTTGTGTAGCCCAATAGATAAATTCCTTTGGTAGAACTATTTACATCAGCATCGATATAAGCAGCAGCTACAGCGTAATTTGTAGGAAAAGTTTCTAACTTTTTGGCTGCGTGTTTTTTAGAAGAGTCAATAGGAACAACATAATGAGACGTTGACATATTTGACCATTCTTTTGTAAAAATATGCAATTGATTTTGGTAGACAAAAAATGCTTCTGCGTCCCAATTTGTCGTCATATTTTTGAACTGAAAAGTTTCTTGTTCTGGATAATAAAATTCTATTTTTTCAGCTTTTAATTGCTGATAAGATTTTGAATAATCGATGTTTGATTTCTGGATAAAATAAATGGCTAAATCTTTTCGTTTGCCCAAATTATTTCCAAAATCAGCAAAATAAATTCGATTATCATCCGAAGACATTTCTTCCCAATCGATATTTGGAGCATTTGTGATGAAAATAGTATTGATAATTTTACCTGTTTTTGCATCAAAACGATACAATTCTGGTTTGGAATCAGAATCGTTTAAACCCCAAAAAGAAGCCACATTTTTATCTTCTTTTTCATATTCTAAAGTCGAAATTTCGTTCAAAGTAGGCGGTAAGTTGATACTTTCCATTTTATAATCATCAATAGAAATTGTATCGATGTTTTCTACTATTTGCGCGAAAGAGAATTTAGTCAGAATCAAAAATAAAAATATGGCTAAATATTTCATTTGATTATGTTTTAATCATTTCCAGTTTTATTGGCTAATTGTCCGCAAGCTGCATCAATATCTTTTCCGCGACTACGACGTACATTTACCACAATATTGTTGGATTCTAAAGCTTTGATATAATTGTTAACTGCTTCTTCTGATGCTTGTTTGTAGATTCCGTCATCAATCGAATTATATTCGATAATATTCACTTTAGAAGGAATTTTTCGACAGAATTTTACCAATGCATCGATATCTTCTTTTTTATCATTAACACCGCCCCAAACAATATATTCGAACGTAATTCGTAAACCTGTTTGTTGGTACCAATATTGAAGACTATCCATTAAATCCGTCAACGGAAATTTAACAGAAAAAGGCATAATCACATTACGAACTTCTTCTCGAGCCGAATGTAAAGATACCGCAAGGTTAACACGTAAATCTTCGTCAGCCAGTTTTTCAATCATTTTAGGAATTCCCGAAGTAGAAACTGTAATTCGTCTTGGAGCCATTCCTAGTCCTTCTGGCAATGTGATTTTTTTGATGGCAGAAATTACTTCGTTATAATTTAACAAAGGTTCTCCCATTCCCATAAATACGATATTGCTTAAAGGACGATTGAAATAACGTTTACTTTCTTCATCGATAATCACAACTTGATCGACGATTTCGGCAGCTGTTAAGTTACGCATACGTTTTAATTGCGCTGTTGCACAAAAAGTACAATCCAAGCTACAACCAACTTGCGAAGAAACGCATGCAGTTGTGCGAGAATCAGTCGGAATTAAAACAGATTCCACAACGTTACCATCATGAAGTTTAACCGCATTCTTGATGGTTCCGTCGTTAGATTTTTGTAGAAGATCAACTTCAACAGGTTGAATTTGGAAAGATTCTCCCAATTGCTCACGTAGAGCTTTTGAGATATTCGTCATGTCATCAAATTGATGCGCATTCTTTTTCCATAACCATTCGTACACTTGTTTTGCGCGGAATGATTTTTCTCCAATCTCTTTGAAATAATCTTCAATCTCAGCTTGTGAAAGCTTTCGTATATCTTTTTTTGTTGTACTCAAACTTGTCTTATAAGATTAACATTGCATCTCCGTAAGAGTAGAATTTGTATCCTTCTTTTACAGCTTCGTTGTATGCTTTCATTGTTAAATCGTGTCCAGCAAACGCAGAAATCATCATGATTAATGTAGATTTTGGTGTGTGGAAGTTTGTAATCATACAATTTGCAATAGAGAAATCGTATGGTGGGTGAATAAATTTGTTCGTCCAACCATCAAATGCATTTAAATGACCATCTGCAGAAACAGAAGATTCGATAGAACGCATAGAAGTTGTACCAATAGCACAAACTTTTTTCTTCTCGTCAATTGCACGATTTACAAGATCAGCAGATTCTTGAGGAATAATAACTTGCTCAGACTCCATTTTGTGTTTAGATAAATCTTCAACCTCTACAGCTTGAAAAGTTCCTAAACCAATGTGTAATGTTAATTCAGCAAAATCAACACCTTTAATTTCTAAACGTTTTAATAAGTGTTTAGAAAAGTGTAAACCAGCTGTTGGTGCAGCAACAGCTCCTTCGTGTTTTGCATAAATTGTTTGGTAACGCTCTGCATCTTCTGGTTCAACATCACGTAAAATATATTTTGGAAGTGGAGTTTCTCCTAATTCTTTCAATTTTGCACGGAATTCTTCGTAAGATCCATCAAATAAGAAACGTAAAGTACGTCCACGAGAAGTTGTATTGTCAACAACCTCTGCAACTAATGTATCATCATTATCGAAGAATAATTTATTTCCGATACGAATTTTACGCGCTGGATCAACCAAAACATCCCATAAACGAGTCTCAGCATCTAATTCTCTTAGCAAGAAAACTTCGATTTGAGCACCAGTTTTCTCTTTGTTACCCATCAAACGAGCAGGGAAAACTTTCGTATTGTTACGAATCATTACATCTCCTTCGTCGAAATACTCGATAAGATCTTTAAATTGTCTATGTTCAATTTCTCCGGTGTCACGGTGAACAACCATTAAGCGAGCTTCGTCTCTGTTTTCAGAAGGGCGATCTGCTAAAAGTTCTTCAGGTAAAGTAAAGTCGAAATCGGAGGTTTTCATTTTCATAATTGTACAATTTTTTGCAAATATACGATGTCAGATACCCCTTTGTCAAGTGAATTGAGGTATTTTATGAAATTGCTAACGTTTAAATGTTTATTTTTGACGAAAGACTTATAGATATTATCAAGTTTTTTAATACTTATTTGAAAAATAAAATGAAAACGAAACTACTATTACTATCAATGTTTTTTACATTTTTTAGTTGTAATAAATCCGAACAAAAAATTGAAGAATCTGCTGAAATAGAAAAGATTGATTCTGTTGCAAAAAAAGAATCACCAGAATCAGAAATTCCGAAAGAATTGATAAAAGCACCAGATTTTTCTTTGGCTGATATCAATGGAAAACGATTTGACTTATCAGATTTCAAAGGAAAATATGTCTACATGGATATTTGGGCAACATGGTGTGGACCTTGCAAAGTTCAAATTCCTTTTATGAAAGAATTGGAAAAACAATTTCATGATGCGCCAATTCATTTTGTAAGTGTTTCTTTGGATAAATTAGAAGATAAGCCAATTTGGGAAAAAATGGTGAGAGAAAATCAGATGTCTGGTGTACAGTTATTTGCAGGAAGAGAAGATAACTTTGGCTTTGATTATAAGATAGAATACATTCCGACTTTTATTATTTTAGACAAAGAAGGAAATATTATGATTGATCGCGCGCCTGCACCGATGGATTATCAAACAGGAGGAATCAATCAACAATTGGTTGATATTCTCAAAATGATGAAATAAAAAAAGCTTCCATTTGGAAGCTTTTTTTTATTATTGAGCTCATTATGCTCTAACTTTTGTTTTCAAATTAATACGTTGACCAATTTTAGGTTGTTCACCTGGTTCCATACGATTTAGTTTATATAGGTTGTTTACTTTTACACCAAAACGTTGCGAAATCGTGTACATATCATCACCTTCTTGTACTTTGTATGAATAATCAGAACCTTTTGTTTTCTTTTTTCCGAAAAATACAATTTGTCCATCTTTCAATTTAGAACCCATTTGTATTTCATTGAAATTCGCAATATCCGAAGGAACTTTGTTGTATGTTTTAGAAATAGTCGCAATTGTTTCTCCCGCTTGAGCAACAATATAAGGAATATTATTCTTGTGATTTTTAATGCGAGTTGTAGGATTTTGAGGACGAGTTTCGTAAGCAATTGTTTTGTTATTTACACTAGGCTCATTTTTCTCTATACTATTATTATTTGGTTGATAAGACGCTAATGCAATTTCTTCTTTGATTGTTTTAGATTCTTTCTTCGTTTTAGATTTCGATGAATTATTTGCCATCATCATATCATCCTGATTGTTGTATAATGTATACAATTTTGTATAAACTTCTTCTGGAGAAATCTTATCAAATTGATCTAAATTATATTTCTCAATTCTCGAAATTAATTTTGAAGCATATTTTGGATCAGTTGCATAGCCAGATTTTTTCAGACCATTTGCCCAAGCGTTATAATCTGTTGGATCTAAGAAAAATAAAGCTTTGTAATAAGGTCTTAACGCTAAAAATTTAGAATGATCTCTATAACTTTCTTCAACTGAAGAATATTTTCTAAAACATTCACCTTTCGCATCATCATCGTGATAAATACGAGGTTTATCCAACGACCATTCTTCAGGACCTTTACATTTTATTCCAAAATGATTATTGGCTTGATCGGCTAATTTACTTTGTCCGCCTCCAGTTTCCAATAATCCTTGTGCTAACGTAATACTTGCCGGAACTTTGTAAAGTTGCATTTCTTCAACAGCTAAAATAGCATGTTTTCGAATGTAAGTTATGTCTCTACTTTCTTGTGCTTGCGTCGAAATCGTCAACACTAAGCTAAAAACGTATAACAATTTTTTCATTCTATAATATTTTTGTTCTTCTTCTTTAAAAGTTTGTTCATTCCTTCAATTCCTTGCAATCCGCCTGTATGAACCAAAAGAATTTTAGAATTATCACTAAAATAATGATTTTTAATTAATTTAAAAATACCAAAAACCATTTTTCCAGTGTAAATAGGATCCAATTGAATATGGTTAATTCGCTTGAAATCATTTACAAAAGTAATTAATTCATCCGAAACTTTCCCATATCCGCCAAAATGATAATCATTAAAAATAGTAAAATTGGTTTTATTTGTCAATTTTTCGATTTCATTTTGGATAAAATCTCCCTTTAAACTCGGAAAACCTAAAATTTTTTGATGAGGTTTCGAACTTTCAATCAATCCAGCAATTGTTCCGCAAGTTCCGATTGCCGAAGCAATAAAATCATATTCGAAACAATCATCGTACAGAATTTCTTCGCAACCTTTTATAGCAAAATCATTTGTGCCTCCTTCTGGAATAACGTAAGTGTTTGGATATTTAGTGTTTAAATGATTAATAAATTCTACTTCATCTTTTTTTCGATAATCTTCTCTGGAAATAAAATGCAATTGCATTCCACATTTTTGAGCAAAACGTAACGTAGGATTTTCATCGATTTTATCACTTAATTCTTCTCCACGAATTATACCGATAGTTTCGAAATGATGAAGTTGACCAGCTGCCGCCGTTGCTGCAATATGATTGGAAAAAGCGCCACCAAATGTTATCAATTTCTTGAAACCGAGTTTTTCAGCTTCAATAAAATTATATTTCAGTTTTCGGTATTTGTTTCCAGAGATTTCTGGATGAATCAAATCTTCTCTTAATATAGAAAGTTGAATATTTTGAGAAGTTAAATGTTTGATGTCAATGTTTTGAATTTGAGCTTTAAAATCGTTCCAAATCATTTAGATATATTTTAGAAAATTATAAAATTTTCGTTTTTTTAAATAATTCAAATTGTGTTCGTTTGCATAAGCTTCACGCTCAAAACTAATATTGCGATATGCTTTGTGTTGATCGCGATATTGAATCAATCGAATGGCATATTCAATAAAATAAAAAGGATAGAAAAAAACGACCAAAAGTTCGAGTTGTTGAATGATATGAATGGTTTCGTGATTGATTAAAACTTCATCATTTTTCAGTTTTTTATCTCTCAAAAAAATGAAAGGAAAAATGGTAATTCCAATAAAATTCTTTCGGAATAAATGACGCAAAACAACTACAAACATGATTTAGGTAATTCGATTTTATTGCAAAATTAATCAATCTGAAAAGATATTGATTTAAAAAGCGTTAAAAAGCGTAAATTTAGAAGAAGTTTCGCAAATAATTATCATACCAAAATTAATGATAGTTTATAGATAAAAGTTGTAAATTCACAGCGTTAGAAATGAAAAAGTTTGAAGAAGGAGATTATTATTTATCTCCAGAAGGTTTCAGAATATTTACTGAACAATATCTAAAAAAAAGAGGGTATTGTTGTAAAAGTGGATGCAAACATTGTCCGTATGGATACGATAAAAAAACAGATAAAATAAAGAATAAGAAATAATTATATGAAAATAACATCAACAGTTTTAGCTTTGTTAATAGGAAGTTGTGCTTTTGCTCAAATGAAATTTCCCGCGGTAAGTTCTCATGCTGAAGTTGAACAAAAAGTAGGTTTAACAGAATTTGAAGTTGAATATAATCGACCAAATGTAAACGGAAGAAAAGTATTTGGAAAATTGGTACCGAATGGAGAAGTTTGGCGAACTGGTGCGAATGAAAATACGGTCATCAAATTTGATAAACCAATCAAAGTGAATGGACAAGAGTTGGCTGCTGGCGAATATGCGTTGTATAGCATTCCGAATAAAGAGGAGTGGGAGGTAATTTTTTACAAAGACACGAAAAACTGGGGAAATCCGAAAGAGTGGAAGGAGTCGAATATCGCTTTGAAAGTGAAAGCTCCGTCAACAAAATCGATGAACAAGACAGAAACGTTTGAGATTCGTTTTACAAATGTGACGCAAAAATCAGCGAATTTGGTATTAGCTTGGGATAACACAACGGTTGTTTTGGATATTGAAACGAATACAATTAACGAAGTTTTAAAAATGATTGGAGATCAATTGAATGAAAATTCTTCTGCAAGAGATTTTTACAATTCAGCAAACTTCTATTATTCGAATAAATTGGATCGAAATCAAGCGTTGAAATGGGTTAATACAGCTTTAGAAAAAGATGCAAATGCGCCAGATTATTACAAAGAATTGAAAGTTAATTTGGAAAAAAATAAATATTAATTAAAAATCCCTTCAAAAATTTTTGAAGGGATTTTTTTATTGAGTAATATTCTTCTTTAAGATAATTTGTAGGTAAGAAAACATCAACGCAGTTGACCAGCCTACCATCATAATTCCGTTTATAGCTTCTAATCCAGCCATAATTTTCCATTCGCTATCAATCACAACATCACCGTAACCAACGGTTGTAAAAGTGATTAATGAAAAATAGATTGCTTCTTGAAAACTATATAAATTGTCAATATTTGGATTGAAATAAAAAGTAGCCGCCCAAATTGTACATTGTGCACCGTGCAATAAAGTCAAGAAAGATACTGAAATTGCCATTTGCCAAAGCACTTCACTAAACGTTAATCGTTGTTTTTTGAGATTATATTTATGTAGATATTTTAGCGAATAAACCGTAACAGTTGATTGTAAAATAACATTTACACAAATAATCAATACGCCAAAACATATAATTAGAAACATATTTTTATCAATTATAGATGAGTACAAAAATGTAAAGAATAAAATTTATAGAACACTTTTTGAAGCGAAAAATTTTGTAAATTTAATAGAGAAGGAAAATCTAGATATCCTAAATATTTGATAAAATCTGGATTAATAAAGCTTTATTACTAATTTTGTAACGCTAAAAATACATATTTCAACGAATGAAAATTAATTTTAAATATATTTTGATGTGTTTCGGAATAGCTACAATTGGCTTATCTTCGTGTGCTTCAAATAAAAATTCGAAAAAAATAGTTTATAAAAAAGTAGAATCTAAGCAGCCTATAAAACCTGTCGAATCTACGAAGTCAACCATTGCTACTACGCCAAAAACTGAAATTCCGAACAAGAAAGATGAAGTTTTTACAGTAAAACTACCTGAAGTAAATCGTGAGTTTCGTGCAGCTTGGGTAGCTTCTGTTGCAAATATTAACTGGCCTTCTAAAAAAGATTTGACAACAACGCAACAAAAAGATGAAGCAATAAAGTTGTTGGATATGTTAGAAGCAAACAATTTTAATGCTGTTATTTTTCAGGTTCGCCCAGCGGCAGATGCTTTGTATAAAAGTAATTTCGAACCTTGGTCTTACTTTTTAACTGGAGAAGAAGGTAAGGCGCCTTCGCCATATTATGACCCGTTAGAATTTTGGGTGGAAGAAGCACACAAACGTGGAATTGAGTTGCATGTTTGGTTAAATCCTTACAGAGCGCATCACAGTAGTGGAGGTCCAGTGACAAACGAATCGATGGTGAAAAGATCGCCAAGTAATGTGGTGAGATTGAAAAATGGCATGTATTGGTTTGATCCTGCTGACAAAAAAACGCAAGATCACGTTTCGGAAGTTGTTCGTGATATCGTTTCGCGTTATGATATTGATGGTGTTCATTTTGATGATTATTTCTATCCATATGCATCGTATAATGGTGGTGCAGACTTTCCAGATAATTCAACTTGGAATGTTTACAAGAATAATGGAGGAATGTTGTCGAGAGCAGATTGGCGTCGTCAAAATGTGAATACAATTATTGAGCGTATTTATAAAGAAATCAAAGCAGAAAAACCTTTTGTAAAATTTGGTATTAGTCCTTTTGGAATTTGGAAACCAGGATATCCTGCTGGAATTACAGGTTCTTCGCAATATGATGAATTGTATGCAGATGCAAAATTATGGTTGAACAAAGGTTGGGTTGATTATTTTTCGCCACAATTGTATTGGCCAATTAATTCGACAGGACAAAGTTTTCCGAAATTATTAGAATGGTGGAAATCAGAAAACACACATAATCGTCATCTTTGGCCAGGTTTGAATACTGTAGAAGTGAAAGTTTCGGATAGAACAACTGAGATTACAAATCAGGTAAAAATGGCTGGAGAAATTTTACAAAACAATGTGGGTGTTATTCACTGGAGTATTGCTGGATTAACGAAAAATCCTTCGATGTTGAGTTATCTGAAAGAAGGTCCATACAAAGCTAAAGCTTTGGTGCCAACTATGAATTGGATAAAAGCAGATCGTTTGGTAAAACCAAGTTTGACTGTAAATATGAAAGCGTCAGAAGTTGTGATGAATTGGAATGATTATAAAATGAATTCAAATGTTTCGAAATGGATTTTATACACACGTTACAACAACGATTGGGAAACGTCTATTTTGGATAAAACCAAAACAAACCAAACAATTTTGAAACACAAAGATGGTAAAAGTTTAACAGCAGTCGCACTAAAAGCTGTCGATCGTTTAGGAAACGAAAGTGATTACGTTGCTCAAAAAATTAATTAAGAATTGAATTTCTCTCAATATAAATCCTCAACATAAGTTGAGGATTTTTTTATTTTTTTCTCTTTAAAATATAATAAAGCGCATCGTTATCATTTTCTTTTGATGTGTAGGCAAACTGAAATTCATATCCGTTTTCAGACATAAAATTCAACGCATCAATCATCGAATTGAATTTCACTGAAATTCCGCGTTCATCTTTTATTTTCAAACCATTTTTCAGTGAAAAAGATTTGGTTTCTTGTCCAAAATCCAATCGAATATTCATTTTTGTACTCAAACCTCGCCCAGTTCCAATAATCTGTACATAATCAACATTGATATCTTTAATCGGAACATCATTTACAGTTTGCGCAACCGAAAAATTACCGATGAATAATCCCAAAATAAGTGCTAATTTTTTCATAAGTTTTAAATTTTGATAAAGATATTTATTTTCGAATGAAAGAAAAAAGCTGTTTCAAAAGACTAAAATTAGTCATGTCATTTCGACGCATGGAGAAATCTGTAATTTAGATTTCTCATTTCACTACGTTTCATTCGAAATGACATTTTTGAAACAACTTTCTTAATTATATTATTTCAATCCCCAATCAACAGCAAAAACAGCTTGTAAAGCTGCAGTTTCAGTACGGAAACGTTGATGTCCAAGACTAATTCCTGTAAAATTATGATCTTCTGCAGCGAAAATTTCATCTCTCGAAAAATCACCTTCAGGACCAATCATAATCAAAATTTTCTGCGGATTATTTTCCAAAACTGTTCGTAAAGGCGTACGTTCAATATCCGCTTCGCAATGCGCAATACATTTCGTGAAACCTTCAAAATCCTGTTTGATAAATTCATTGAATTTTGTCAAATCATTTACTTTTGGCAAATACGCTTTCAACGATTGTTTGGTTGCAGATTGTACAATTTTTTCAATTCGCTCGATTTTAATATTTTTTCGTTCCGAATGAAAAGTCTGTAAAAAAGTAATTTCGTCAATACCAATTTCAGTTGCTTTTTCTAAGAAAAATTCCAAACGTTCCATTGTTTTTGTTGGTGCAATTGCAACATGTAAATAGTAATTTTTCTGCTCGAAATTTACTTTTAAGTCAACAACTTTTCCTTCAACTGCTTTTTTAGAAATTGATGTAATTTCAACTTCAGCCAAATTTCCTTTTCCATCTGTCACGTGCACCAAATCGCCTTCATTTCCGCGTAAAACTTTTGCAAAATGATGACTTTCTTCTTCGTTGAGAATAGCTGTGTCATGATGAATTTCTCCAAAAAATAATTTCATTAAATATGGTATTTAGCTACAGATTTCGCTGTGTTTTCTGTAAATAACTCTTGATCAAATTTTAAACTTCCAACCATTGCAATCATCGCTGCATTGTCTGTTGTATAAGCAAATTTTGGTATAAAAGTTTTCCAACCAAATTCAGTTTCTCCATCTTTTAATCGTTGACGAATTTCAGAATTTGCAGAAACTCCACCTGCAATTGCAATTTGTTTAATTCCAGTTTCGTCCGATGCTTTTTTTACTTTTTCCATCAAAATATTTACGATAGAACGTTGAATAGAAGCGCACAAATCATCAATATTTTCTTCTATAAAATTTGGATTTGCTTTGACCTCTTTCTGAATAAAATATAAAATTGACGTTTTGAAACCGCTAAAACTAAAGTTTAAACCATCAATTTTTGGTTTTGCAAATTTGAATTTTGTAGGATCTCCAATCTTAGATTTTTTGTCAATAATTGGACCTGCAGGATATGGTAAGTTTAAAATTTTACCTGCTTTATCAAAAGCTTCACCAGCTGCATCATCAATTGTTTCACCTAAAATTTCCATCTCAAAATAACTGTTGATTTTCACGATTTGTGTATGTCCACCAGAAACAGTCAAACATAAAAATGGAAAAGTTGGTTTTTCGTCGTTGGCATCTTCAATAAAATTTGCCAAAATATGTGCTTGCATGTGATTAACCTCAATCAACGGAATATCCAATGATTGACTGAAAGATTTCGCAAAACTTCCGCCAACCAAAAGCGAACCCATCAATCCTGGACCACGTGTATACGCGATTGCTTTAAGTTCTTCTTTGTTAATATTTGCCTGTTTTAAGGCTTGATCTACGACGGGAACAATATTTTGTTGATGTGCTCTCGAAGCTAATTCTGGTACTACGCCACCATATATTTCGTGAATTTTTTGGCTTGCTACAACATTAGAAATAATTTTATTTCTGTCAATAATTGCTGCGCCTGTATCATCACAAGAAGATTCTATGGCTAAAATGTAGTTTTTATCGCTCATAATTCCTTGTAGAATAAAATTTATAACTTATTTTTACCCTGCAAATATCGTAAATTTAAACCATTGAAAATAGTCAGACGAATAGGAAGATTTTTATTGTCGTTGATTATACTCGTTTTAACCCTTGTTTTAACAGTAGCAATCGCAATACAAATCCCTGCGGTACAGACAAAAATAGCACATTTTGCCTTAGAAAAATTAAATAAATCGTTGAACACACAAATGTATGTAGATGCGGTTGATATTGATTTTTTTGGGCGTATTTATTTCTATGGTGTACACATTAAAGACGATCACAAATATGATTTTATGAAGTCGAAAACCTTGGAAACGACAATTAATCTTTGGACACTTCTACCAGGAATTAAAAAAGATCACATTGATTTGAGTGAGGTAAAATTGATTGAACCCGAAGTTCGTGTGATTACGTACAAAGGCGATTCAATTTCGAATTTTATCAAATTTGTGAACGGTTTTAGTTCTGATAAACCAAAAGATCCGAAAAAGATTTTCAAATTGGATGGAGATTTTATTTTGGAAGATGGTAAAGTTTCAATTGTTAATCAAAATTCTGGGAATATCTGGTTGGATTCGAAGCAGTTGAACATGACGGTAAAAAAGTTTCGATTAGTTGATTCTGATATTACGGCTGATTTAGAAAACTTCTGCTTTGTTGCGACAAAAAATAAAGAAACGTATAACGTACAAAATTTCACAGGAAAAGTTCATTATTCGAAAAAAGAAATTCGAGTTGGGAATTTAAATTTACGAACGGATACGTCTGTTTTAAACGGAAATTTATTATTGAGTTACAATCAACCTTCGGATATGTCTGATTTTAATAATAAAGTTCGTTGGGACGTTTTTTTTGATCGAGGATCTAAAATTAATTTTAAAGAAATTCGCTATTTCACTGATTTATTTGATAAAAATTCTTCGGTTGATTTATATGGAAAAGTAAATGGAACCCTGAATAATTTAACATTTACAGATTTCGAATTGAAAGGAGAAGATAATTATGTTGGTGCTTCTCGTTTACAATTGCAAGATGTGACACATGGTTCTTCGCTAAATTTTTCGACAAGAAATGTAAAAATCAATACATCCTATCAAAAAATTGTAAAGTTACTTCCAACCTTTGTTTCTAAGAAAATTCCGAATATGTTGACTCGTTTTGGAAATTTAAATTACCGTGGAGATATTTCATTAAATCCAAATGAAATTCATGCGAATGGTTACGCAGTTTCTGGACTTGGAGATGCGGATATTAAAGCTCAAATTAGGAATTACAAAGATGTAAAATCGTTAATTTATAAGGGAACTTTAGATGCGAAAAATCTTAATCTTCGTCAATTAACAAATGCAAAAGATTTGGGTTATGTAAGCGGAAAATTTAGATTTGATGGACGAGGAACAGACTTGAAAAATATCAATTTAGATGTAGACGGAATGCTTCGTTACATGGATTTGATGGGTAAACGTTATCAAAATATTACGGTTGATGGTTTGGTCAAAAATTATCAATTCAATGGCTTGTTCGATATCAAAGATCCAAATCTAAATGCGCAATTGAACGGAAAAATTAACTTTAGTGGAAAACCTTATGATTTTGATTTTACTTCGAATATTCGTCAAATTAATTTAGATTTTCTTGGCGTTACAAAAAATCTAAATGCAATTGTACGTGGCGATGTTGAAGGGAATTTTAAGCTGACAAATATTAATGATTTCAGAGGAAATATTGATGTGAAAAATCTTTACTTCCGTTCGAAAAAAGATACGTTAGAATTGTCACATGTCATGTTGAATTCTCAAATAGATGGTTCGCATAAAATCATGACATTAGATGTGCCAGATTATATGAAAGCCACTGTTGATGGTAAATTTAATATTACAGAAGTTGCAAATGTTATCAATAATTCGCTTGTAGATTTGGTGCCATCTTTTCGTCATAAAAAAGTTTCGCCAAATCAGGCTTTTTCGTTTGATGTTTATGTGCAAGAAAATTTATTACAATATATCGATTCATCGATTTCGATTGAGCCAGATACGCATATCAAAGGTTATATAGATGGAACGAAAAAACAGTTGGAAGCGACATTGGATACTCCAGGTATAAAATATGCAGGAATTCAATTGTTTCAGTCGAATGTTAATCTAAATACAATTGCAGAACTACCAACACTTAATGCGAAAATTGATAGTATGAAAGTGAGTGGAGTTACGATTAATGCGATTAACGTAAATTCGATTCCGAAGAATGATACAATGATTGTCAAAACAGACTTTAATATAGGTCGTAAGAATCCAATTTTATTTAATCTGAATCTTTTTCATACAGTTCAGAATAATAATGATTTGATTTTTGGATTTTCTCCTTCAACAATACAAATTGATTCGACACAATGGACAATTAATCATTTGAATGATGCAAATTCTAATCGGGTAATTTTTAATCGAATCAATAAATCATTAAAAGTTGAAGATTTGTCATTAGAATCGGAAGAACAATATTTAAAAGTAAGTGGTTTATTTAATAACAATGTAGATTACAATTTCAATGCTGATTTTAAAGATTTGCATTTAGAAAAAATCATTCCTAAAACATTATTGAATAATCTAAAAATTGTCGGTATAGCGAACGGTAAAGTAGATATTATTCGTACAAAAGAAAAGTTAGAACCAACACTTGAAGCTAAAATTGATAAGTTAGGTTTAAATGATTTTGAGCTTGGTAATTTGACTTTACAAGGAGGTTATAATGTAGCGGATAAACAATTTAATTTTGAAACAAGTTTACAGAAAGAGCAAATTCAATCGTTGGTTGCTTATGGTAATATTATTAATAAACCAACAGGTCCTGAAGTCGATGTAGATGCCAATTTTGATGAGTTTCATATCGATTTCTTAGAAGGATTCTTAAAATCTGTTTTCTCTAATATGCGTGGAACGTTATCTGGTGATTTAAAAATTACGGGACCTGTCGATTTGCCGAATCTAAGCGGAAATATGGTTGCAAAAGATCTTGGATTAAAAGTTAATTTCTTAGGAACAGATTATTTATTTGAAGGAGAAAACGACCTATTTGTTTCGAAACAAGGTGCAGGACAAGGAAGTATTATTTTGAATGATATTGCATTTAAAGACACTGCTTACAATACAAAAGGAAAGGTTGACGGAGCAATTCTTTTCCGTAACCTGTCTAAATGGGGTCTCAACTTAGATTTCGATACGCAAAATTTATTGGTGATGAATACATCTATAAAAGACAATGAACTGTTTTATGGAAAAGTATTTGCCAAAGGAAATGTCTCTATGTTTGGTGCGGTAGAGGAGTTGGAAATTGCTGGTGATGCGACTGTTGTAGGGAATTCTGAATTGACAATTAATACAGGAAGTACAACAATTGAGTCAGAAAATAACTTGGTACGTTTTGTTCCTAACCAACATTTAGACGAAAAATCTAAAAATAATGAACCGCATGCGCCAAAAGGAATGTCGATAGATGTCAACATTAATGCGTATCCAAATGCAATGGTGAATTTGATTTTTGATGCAGCTACAAACGATAAAGCGACAGCGCGTGGTACAGCAGAAAATCTTAGATTCTTAATGAATAAAGCAGGATTGAGTATTACAGGTGTATATAATATAGAAAGTGGAACATATGAGTTTAGACAATTTCCGCTGATTCCGAAAGATTTTAAAATCAAAAAAGGATCTTCTGTGCAATTTGCAGGAAATCCGCTCGATGCAACGCTTAATATTACAGCTGAATATCAACGTTCGGTATCAAATGTTGGAGATTATTTAGGTGTAGGATATTCGCAAATTTATGATGCTCTCTTATCAATTAATATTTCCGAAACGTTGAAGAAACCTATTATCGATTTTGGATTAACAATTCCTAATGCAGGTTCGGATATCAATTCGCAGTTACAATCAAAATTCCGTTCAAATACAGAAGAACAGATGCTTCAGTTTAGTTATATCTTATTGACAGGTAAATTTGGTGACGCATCGGCTGTTCAGTCTGGTGTAACGAGTACAGCTGCTGATATTGGTTTATCGACAATTGCGGGCATGTTATCATCTATTGCGAATAATGTAGATATACAAATGGAGTACGTTGGTGGTAGTGCACAATCGGAGACAAATGATAAAATTAGAACTTCGGTTTCATATCGCGTTAATAATCGTTTAAGTTTGCGTGGTTCGTATGGAATTGCGGTTACAAATAATAGAAATGTACAAGAGAATTTCGATGGTAATTTTGATATTTCCTACGATATTTCAAAATTAAACAATGGATCTTTGGTCCTAAAAGCATTTACAAAACCTACAACTTTCGGTTTGTTACCTGGAATGGAAAATAACTTGAATCAAAGTTTCGGAGTCGGAATTCAATACAACAAAAGTTTCGATACGTTTAGAGGTTTCTTAGGTTTAGATGAAATTAAAAAGAAAACTAAAGCTAAAAAAGAAGAGCAACCACAAGAAAGATTTGATTCGATTGTACTTCCGAAACAGTTTAAAAGTGAGGAAAGAAGAATAGATTCTACCCGTCAAACTACAAAAGATACGGTCAAAGTTACGTATCAAAAAACTACTCAACCTAAGGTGGAACAAAAGCGTCGCGGCTTAGTCAAAATTAAATAAAAAAAAATGAGTTTATTGTGGTTAGACAATAAACTCGCGCAAACAAACAAAAGTGATTAGTTCTTTCTTTTTTGAACTATTATTATAACAAAAGTAAAATATTAAATAAATCATTAAAAAATATTTTGAAGTTTGTTTGTTTTATTTATAATTTTGCTAAAAATTAATTCGATTTTTTATTAAAATAATAATAATAATCAAAAATTAGGAAAATGAATTACATAATTGATGATGTTGATAAGAAAATTTTGATGTATTTGATTGACAATACAAGAATGCCATTTACAGAAATTGCAAAGAAAATGAATGTTTCTGCTGGTACTATTCACGTACGTGTCAAGAAATTAGAGGAGGCTGGAATCATCAAAGGAACTACACTAATTACAGATTATGATAAAATGGGTTATCAGTTTGTTGCGTATGTAGGATTGTTACTTACAAAAACAAACAAAACTCAGAAAGTGATAGATGAATTATATAAAATTCCTAACGTAACAGTGGTTCACGTTGTGTCTGGAAAATATAATATTTTCTGTAAAATTCGTGCAAGAGATACTTCTGATGCGAAAGATGTTATCTACAAAATTGATCAAATTGATGATGTATTGAGAACAGAATCTATGATTTCGTTAGAAGAATCTTTTAACGATAAAAATAGATTGATGCATTCAATTTTTCATTAAAAATAAATTTCAATTTATTAATCATCCCACAAAATGACAGACGAAGAAAAAGAAAAATATTTTCAGGTCGCTCTATGTTCAAGTCTCGTACTTTTCGGGTTTGATGGAGAAGATCTCAAAATATTGGTGTACAAAAAACTAAACGACCCTTTCAAAGGAGCATTGGTTTTGCCAGGAAAATATATTGCGCCAACGGTAAGTAACGATCAAGCAATTCACGAATTGTTGATTGAGAAAATTGCTTACGATGAGCATCAAACATATATTGAACAATTGAAAGCTTTTACAAAAGTTTTTCGTAATCCATTAGGACGTGTTGTAAATGTTGCTTATTACGCTTTGGTTAAATTGACACCTCAAATAGAGGAAAAAGTGAAAACACAAGGTGGAGAATGGTATGCTTACGACCGTGTTCCGGATTTGGCTTTTGATCACAATGAGATTGTAAAATATGCAAAAGAGCGTGTAAAACGTCGTGTGAAGCGTCGTCCAGTAGGGTTCAACTTACTTGGAGATGAGTTTACAATTGCGCAATTGCAAAGTTTGTATGAAAAAGCCTTGAATCGTGAGTTGGATAAACGTAACTTTAGAAAGAAAATCTTTAATTCAAATTTAATTATCGAAACTGGTAATACAACAGATCCTAAACAACATCGTAAAGTATCTAAATTGTATCGTTTTGATGAAGAGAAATACGAAAAATTGAGTTTGAAAGGATATGATTTCTTATTTTAAAATAAAGCTATGACAGATCAAAAAGTAGAACAAAATCAAGAACGTGACGATATTTTTGACACAAAAGTTTTAATGTCGGATAACACCAAAACAAAAGATTTGAAACACGAAGGAAACAAAACATCATTCCTTTTCAAGTCAATGATTTTTATAATGGTTTTCTTGATTTTGAGTATTCTTTATCGTGGTTATCAATTATTGGTGACAAATGATTATTTGTTTCGCCAAATGATGAACGAAGACGCACCAGAAATGCCAAAATGGTATCCAATTTCGACTCTTGTTTTAGGAGTCATTGCATTAATTGGTATCTTTTTAGTAAGATCTTATAAAAGAATTGGTGTGTACATGGTTGTAATATCGTTGTTCGTGTCAGCAGCAATGCAGCCCGAATTTATGGCAGATGGAACACTTTTTACCATGTTTACATTATTTGTGTTTATAGGCTATGGTTTAGCGATTATCTATCCATATTGGCACAAGTTTAAATAAAAACTTAATAAAGTATAGAAAAGAGGTTACAATTAGTTGTGACCTCTTTTTTTGATGCTGAATTATTTGTATTAATATCATTCAATATGAATATTTTAAGCATGTTAATTGTTTAAGTTGATAAAAAAACTGCTTAAATAAAGCGAATATGAGAATTTAACGGCTATATTTGTCTTGTGTGGAAAAAATATAAATTAAAAGTACAAAATGGATTGTATTTCAGTATTTGATATGCTCAAAATTGGCGTTGGTCCTTCAAGTTCGCATACTTTAGGTCCTTGGCGCGCTGCAGAAGCTTTTCTGAAAGAATTGGATGCTGCATCTATCTTTAATAAAATTACAAAAGTTCGTGTAGATTTGTATGGTTCTTTATCGCTTACGGGTAAAGGACATGCAACTGATTATGCAGTAATGTTAGGGCTAAGCGGTGCTGATCCTGAATATATTCCTGTGGATGATATTTCGAATATTATTAATACAATCAATACAAATAAACAATTAAATTTTGGAAATAAATTTTTAATTGATTTTAATCCCGAAACTGATATCGTTTTCAATCGTGAGTTCTTATCTTTTCACGCTAATGGCATGATGTTTACAGCTTTCTATGAGAACGAAGAATTATCTTCTACGTTTTATTCGATAGGAGGAGGATTTATTACAAAAGAGGATGATAGTGCTACGAATACAGATGTCACTTGTGCTTTTCCATATTTATTTAATACATCAACAGAGTTATTAGAATTTTGTTCGAAAGAAAATAAATCGATTTCTGAAATCATGTTCGAGAATGAAAAAACAATTCGAACAGAAGATGAAATTCACCACGAATTAATGCGTGTTTGGAATACCATGTTAGAGTGTATGTATATTGGTTGTCATACAGAAGGTATTTTACCAGGCGGATTGAACGTGAAACGTCGTGCTTACGATATGCACAAGAATTTGGTTGGAGCAACACCTTATTCTAATCCACAAGAATGGATTGCATCAATTCGAAAAACCAAAGTATATTTTCGTCAAATCTTGAAATGGGTGAGTTGTTTTGCTCTTGCTGTTAATGAAGTAAATGCTTCGTTAGGTAGAGTTGTAACAGCGCCAACAAACGGAAGCGCAGGAGTTATTCCAGCAGTTTTGATGTATTATTTGGTAATCGAAAATCATAAAGCTGGTCAAAAAGAGATTGAACAATTCTTAACAACAGCAGGAGTTATTGGTTCTATTTTTAAGAAAGGAGCAACTATTTCTGCGGCAATGGGAGGTTGTCAAGCTGAGATTGGTGTATCTTCGGCTATGGCTGCAGCTGCATTATGCGAATTAATGGGGGGAACTCCTGCGCAAGTAACAATGGCTGCCGAAATTGCAATGGAACATCATTTAGGTTTAACATGCGACCCGATTGGTGGTTTGGTACAAATTCCTTGTATCGAACGTAACACAATGGGAGCGATTAAAGCGATAAATGCAGCAGAATTAGCACTGGATACAGATCCGTTGACTGCGAAAGTTCCGTTAGATAAAGTTGTGAATACGATGTGGGAAACTGCAAAAGATATGAATAATAAATACAAAGAAACTTCTGAAGGAGGTTTGGCAGTTGCTGTAAATATTGCAGATTGTTAGTAACTTATTTATTATCAGTAAAATAATATTATGTGTATTAATTGTAAGGATTATGAATGTGTGTTGTGTATTTCAAAAATAATCCTTACATTTGCACAGCCTTTTAGAGTTAAGGTACGGATGTTAAAGAATATTCATTTAGGGATTTTTTAGGCTGCTCAGCCATTTAATTTTATTCTTTCATATCTGTTGGTTAAATAATTTAAAATAAAACCGTGATATGAAATATAAATGAATTTCATTATCTCGGTATCGTATCTAACATGATTACATTCAAAGAATTAGGACTTCAAGAAGAAATCCTAACTGCAATTGAGAAAATGGGCTTCGTTAACCCATCTCCAATCCAAGAAAAAGCTATTCCTCAAATCCTTTCATCAGATCAAGATGTTATTGCATTGGCGCAAACAGGTACAGGAAAAACTGCAGCATTCGGGCTTCCAGTTTTAAATCAATTAGACAGCAATTCAAAATCAGTACAAGCAATTATTTTGTGTCCTACTCGTGAATTATGTTTACAAATTGCAAAAGAATTAGAATCTTTTTCTGCTGATATGCGTGGAGTACGTGTACAGGCAGTTTACGGTGGTGCTGACATCGTTAAACAAATTAGAGGATTAAAAGATAATCCACAAATCGTTGTAGGAACACCAGGTCGTACAATGGACTTAATTAAACGTGGTGCATTAAAAATTAATGATATCACATGGACAGTTTTAGATGAGGCAGATGAGATGTTGAACATGGGATTCCGTGACGAAATCGATTCTATCTTAGAAACAACTCCAGAAGAAAAA
This sequence comes from Empedobacter sp. GD03861, assembly GCF_029840885.1. Classification (NCBI taxonomy): domain Bacteria; kingdom Pseudomonadati; phylum Bacteroidota; class Flavobacteriia; order Flavobacteriales; family Weeksellaceae; genus Empedobacter; species Empedobacter sp. GD03861. The sequence goes on along the minus strand of NZ_JAOCDJ010000036.1, from coordinate 3,174 downwards.
CAAACTTTATTATTCTCAGCTACAATGCCTTCAGAGGTTCGTCGTATCGCTTCAGAATATATGCACAATCCAGTTGAGATTGCTGTAAGTAAAGTAAATACTGCATCAAAAAATATCGAGCATCACGTTTACTTAGTACGTTCTTCTGATCGTTACTTAGCTTTAAAACGTTTGGCCGATTATTACCCAAATATTTATGGTATCGTTTTCTGTAGAACTCGTCGCGAAGCGAAAGACGTAGCAGATAAATTGATGCAAGATGGTTACAATGCAGACGCATTACATGGAGATTTATCACAATCACAACGTGATCACGTGATGGAGAAATTCCGTAACCAAAACATTCAAATCCTTGTTGCAACAGACGTTGCTGCTCGTGGTATCGACGTAAATGAGTTGACTCACGTAATCAACTTCAATTTACCAGATGATCCAGAAGTTTATGTACACCGTTCAGGACGTACAGGACGTGCGGGTAACAAAGGGATTTCTATCATTATTTCAGGAGGACGTGAAGCGCGTAAAATTAGAGATTTAGAAAAATTAATTGCTTCTAAAATCGAGCCTAAAAATGTACCAACTGGAGCAGAAATCTGTGAAAAACGTTTAATTTCTTTAATCGATAAAATCGAAAATATCGAAGTTGATGAAGAATTAATCGAGCCTTACATGGAAACTGTAAATGAAAAATTGGCGAACTTAGATCGTGACGATTTATTAAAACGTTTCATGACAGTTGAGTTCAATTCTTTCTTAGAATATTACAAAAACACGAAAGATATTTCTTCTGAAGGAGATCGTGGTGATAGAGGAGATCGTTCTTCTAACCGTCGTGGTGGACGTGATTTCTCTCGTTTCTTTATTAATATTGGTCAAAAACACAATTTACGTGTTCCAAACTTAATTGGTTTAATTAACGAGCAAACTCGTAATCGTAACATCGAAATCGGAAAAATTGAAATTTTACGTAATTTCTCTTTCTTCGAAGTTGATACACAATTCGAATCATTAGTGTTAGAATCTTTCAAAGATGCACAACGTGATGGAGTAGACTTAGATGTTCAAATCTCTAAACCAGAACCTAGACGTGGTGATGGTGAGCGTCGTGGTGGAGATCGTCGTCGTAATGACAGAGGAGATTCTCGCGGACGTGGTTTCAATAGCCGTCGTGATAATGACCGTGAAAGAAGTGGAGGTTATCGTGGTGGAGATCGTGATCGCGGAGGAGACAGAGGTGGATTCCGTGGAGGTGATCGTGACCGTGATTCTAGAGGTGGAGATCGTGGTGGTTACCGTGGAGGAGACCGTAATAGAACAGGAAACTCAAGAAGAGGTAGAGATTAATATATTCTCAATAAAAAATAACAAAAAGGATGATTTTATAAAATCATCCTTTTTTATTCATAAAACTTCTGTTTGAATAAATAATTTTTCTATATTTATTCAAAACCACAAATAAATGACAGTACAAGAATTGTTTAGCTCTATTCGATTATCCATCGAAGAAGAGAATTATACGCAATTAAAACAGATTAAAATTTTCAAACCAGAGAAATTCAATTGGGTGAAGGATATTTTTGAGCCTTATAATGTTGCTCAATTAGGAACTCAAAAAGGTTTAATTTGGAAGTATAATGAAGAACGAGAAGATTATACTTTTCAGAATTTAGCTGATAAATACAATCAATTTTTAAACTATTTAAGAAACAAAGGAATTGTACAAGGAGACAAAATGTTTTCTCAAGTTCCATTATTACCGATTACTTGGATTGGTTATTTGGCTTCTATCAAAGGTGGATTAATTATTATTCCAGCCGCAACAACTTTAGAAGCAAGGGATTTAACGTTTAGATTCGAGTCTTCTTTTCCAGAAGTTGCTTTAGCAGATCAAGCAAATGCATCGAAAATAGATGAAGCAGAAGCAAAATTTGATAAAAAGATTAAGGTAAAATTAATCACAGAAGGCGAGCGAGAAGGTTGGATAAATATCAATGAGTTATGGAAAGAATCTATTCAAGCTGAGGCTGCAGATACAAAACCAGACGATGATTTATTCTACTTTTTTACTTCAGGAACGACAGGAATGCCGAAAGTTGTGGTGCATACGCATTACACTTATCCGCTTGGAGGTTTCACGACTTCTTCTTGGGTTGGAATGAAAAAAGGTGATTTACATTATAATATTTCTCAACCAGGTTGGGCGAAATTCTTTTGGAGTAGTTTTTTTGCTCCATGGAATATGGGTGCGACAATTTTGGGTTATCATTCAGATAAATTTGTTCCGAAAGAACAATTACAAACCATTCAAGATTTGGGTGTAACAACTTTTTGCGCACCACCAACAGCTCTGCGTGTATTGATTTTAGAAGATTTGAAAAGTTATGATTTCAAACTTCGTCAATGTGTTGCAGCTGGTGAACCGCTTAATCCAGAAATTATAGATGTCTGGAAAGAAGGTACAGGAATTACGATTCGTGATGGTTATGGACAATCAGAATCAACTGCGATGATTGCGAATTTGCCAAATGAGAAGATTAAATATGGATCGATGGGAAAACCTGCGTTTTTATACGATATTGTGATTGCTGATGATGATGGAAATATTGTACAAGATTGCGAAGAAGGAAATATTTGTGTTGTGCATAATGAAGAAACCATCAATGGAATTTTCAAAACTTATTTGATTCAGAAAGATAAAATGGCGAAAGTTTTCAAGCATGGATTATATTATACAGGAGACAAAGCTTATAAAGACGAAGATGGTTATGTTTGGTTTGTTGGGCGTGATGATGATGTGATAAAAGCGTCTGATTTCCGTGTAGGACCATTTGAAGTAGAAAGTGCTTTGTTAGAGCATGATGCCATTATGGAAGCTGCTGTTGTGGCAAGTCCGCATGATTTGAGAAGTAATGCTGTAAAAGCTTTTGTTATTTTAGCACCTGGAAATGAAGCTTCGGAAGAATTAGTTAAAGATATTTTTAGATATACAGAAGAGCATTTAGCACGTTACAAAATTCCACGTATTGTGCAGTTTGTGGAGAGTTTACCAAAAACAATTTCAGGAAAAATACGTCGAGTGGAATTGCGTAACCAAGAAGCTGTTGATAAAAAGAATAAAACGATTATACCAAACGAATATTTTCACGAAAAATATTAGTCGAGCTTAAAATTAAC